>JAUXAH010000661.1 GCA_030614945.1 Phycisphaerae bacterium | reverse complement strand
GCCGTCCCCTGCCTCGACCGTCCCGCCCCATCTGCCCATCACCGTATCGTACTTGAACAGATGCGCAAGACTCCTGGCGTCCGAGAGGTCATTGACGGCAACCAGCTCCAGATCGCTCTGGTTTTGCATAATAATTCTTGCCACGGCCCTGCCGATTCGGCCGAACCCGTTAATCCCAACCTTCGTTGCCATTGTAAATCTCCTTTTTCAATACTGTAATTGCGGTTTAATCCCGCACCAATCTTTGGCGCCGGACAAACGAATGAACCACTTTATTTATAACCTGCCCTCGTGTCAAGAATTTATTGCTAACAATTAAGTGCTTGCATAAAGAACCTGGTTGTCGATTGTCGGCGCATTTTTTCTCTTTTTCCCTTGCAGGATATACAACAATTTGATATACTTATTTCTGAAAAATTGTATATTGTAGCATACTCATAATGTTAGAGCGTATAACTGCACCGAAGCCAGTCTGCGTGATAAGGAAAGTGGGATATGCGAAATGAAAAAGGATTCACGTTGGTTGAATTACTGGTCGTAATCGCCATTATTGCCCTGCTGCTTGCCATCCTGATGCCGAGTCTGAACAAAGCCCGTGACCAGGCAAAGGGCATTACGTGTCGCAGCAATCTGCGGCAAATAGGCCTGGCAGCGATGTTGTACGCTGAGGACAATGATAACCAAGTTCCCCGCAACTTCGGTAATTGGATTCTATACTTCATGCCGTATATCGGCGGTCAGTCAACGGACATCAAAGACTACCGGGAGGTTGACGTATACAACTGCCCCAAGTATCCCGATAAAAAACAAACGCTCGATTATGTGGTCAACTCCTGGAAGGATGGCGTCAGCGAATTCATAGGGTTCAGCAAGCTAAGCGAATTTCGTCAGCCCGGCTTAAAAATTTATCTGGCAGACAACGAGTATAGCCAGTGGCGTCCAATCGTCAAAAACGAGGATGACTTACGTAACAACAGAGGCTTGTTCGATTGCTGGAAACCGCCGCACCTGCCCACCGGACCCGATAAGGACCGGCGAGTGGCCCGTGACCGCCACAGAGACGGCTGCAATGCTATGTTCCTTGACGGACACTCCGATTGGGTGCAGGCTGAAAAAATGACCGAGCGGATGTGGCTACCCGAATGACAGGCTGAAGAACCACAAAACTATTTCTAAATCTCCTTTTCAATAC
>JAUXAH010000091.1 GCA_030614945.1 Phycisphaerae bacterium | reverse complement strand
GCACCAAGGTTAAGCTCCACATCCTCATCTACGGGAATATACTTAAACGAAGATTGTCCCGTATAAGATAAGTGTCCCTTGTCGTCAACGCCCCTATAAACCTTCAGCATCCCGCCGGGTATGGGCGTCTCACCGAGCTTATGCTCCTCGTCATTTTTGAAGCTAAGGAACCGGACCACGGAATTGCCGTAGCGCTCCTGCTCATACTTGTACAGATTAACTACCGGCACCTCGTCAATATCAAAGCTGAGCAACCGTTTTGACCAGCCGGTCGGTATCGTCTCTGTTCCTTCAATCGTATAGAGGAAATACTCACTCAAGCCTTCTTTTTTAATTTCCTTCGCCACCGGCGTGGATTCTGGAGCAATCGCCGAATCCATTATGAATAGGTCTTTGGCTAACATCATTCCTGAACGCCTCCGCAATACCACCATCGGCTCCGCCTCGCTCGGCTTGCCATATGGATACTGCCTCCGTGCAAGGTCTGCTATTCGGTCGAGGATATGGACCTTGCCGACAATCAAGCGTGTCTGTGCATTCTCATAGTCTTCGCCGCTATTGTTGGTAACTCGCACATAGCCCTGCAGGCGCATTGTCTTTTCATCTTCGGTGAGCGTCCCCATATAAAACGCCCGCCAACTCAATCCGCTGGTCAGATACGTAATCTCCACCGGCACCTTGCCGCTCACGCCGCTCTTGATATTCCAAAGCCCAAGGTTCCTTACCCTCGGCGGATAAGTCAAATCAGCAATGTCAATTTTGTCTGCATTGGCTTTGGGCAGCATTTCCAAGCTGGTCGGGTCGATGAGCGTATTGGCCCACGAGAATTGCAGCTTGTTTTTCCCATTTTTTAACGTAAGGTCTCTGCTTTCGCGCACGAGCGTCATATCCGCCGAGTTATAAATAGTAAGCTGCACCGTATCCCGCTTCGGCAGCGTAACCAAATCGACTTTCGCCTGTGCAATACTCGTGATTGCAGCGATTATCAGTAACGCCAATATTATACGTTTCATTTTACTGCTCCTTTTTCTTTGTCATTCCTGCGAAATCGAAGATCCGGCTTTAGACGGAGCAGGAATCCGCCTATCGCTATAGACGGTTATCGTAGCCAATCGGTTGACAGATAATAAGTAAATTTTTTGCAAAATTTGGCCTTTTCGGCACCCCTCTATGGCCATAACGACGCAGCAGCCATTTTCACCCTCACAGCTGCTTAAGTAGCTGCCGAGGTTGGGGGTGTGCTTGCTCCCTGCTCCGCCACACAATTGCTTGTGTTGTTCTTACCTCCGACCTTTATCCCACTTTAGCTTGACGCCAGCATGTTGCAGTCTTTCGAGCGTGGTAGGGTATGAAGCAACTATTTCCTCCTCAAGGTTGTCCGCCAGAGCCGGGTCTATCGACGCAAGCCGCTCCAAAAGCTTTTGGCGCTCCTGTTTGGTAACGATTCTGGGGTCTGCGGTCATAGCCGCGACGTGAAAACTCGCCCCCACTTTCAACAGGTTCACAATGCCGTGGAAAGGCAACTCGAAACTTTCAGGCTTAGCCCCGGTCTTACTGGTGAACGCCTCAGGCGTTCCCGCCTTGAGTGAGACGCGCGTGTGGACCTTCTTGAAGCGAGCAATCTGGCGCGCATAATCCGGGTCAGCCCCGATGAGGATGCCATTGGTTTCGAGAATAAGCAAACGAAACGGTGAGTTCTCCACTTTTGCCAGCAGTCCCAGAAGATGGGACTTGCCCAGGGTCGGCTCGGCCCCGGAGATACGCAGCTGGTTGACTCTTGCCTTACGTGCGACGCGGTTAAGCTGATAAAACGCTTCCACCGGAGATTTGAAGAAACCATATTTTTCCGGGAAATCCCGACTCCAATTCACCCAGCAAAATATACATCGCAAGCAGCACCCGCAGGCAAAGCCGGTCGCGATTCCACCGTACACTCCCGTGCAATAAAATTTCGTATATTTGCGACGGTCGCCGCGACAGACAATCTCCTCGGTCCGTCTGGCGAGCTCCACCGGGTCAAAGGGCGTAAATCCCGGCTCTATATATCGGGGGTAGGTTTCAAAGGGAACGCTCATCGTGATCTTTTATGTTGGCTGAAAACACACTCCGTATTGCAAAAACAGACTGGGTTTAGCCGGTTTCTTCGAGAATTTCAGTTATTCCCTTAATTAACTCCAGTTGCTCTTCTTCGCTCAAGGAGAGCCTGCTTTCCAACATTCCTATGTATCTGTTAATATCCGGGTTTTCTTCTCTCAAGTTATCTATCTTTAAGTTTCGGTCCCTGATTTTCTCATCGAGTTCCTTCAAATCCAAACCTAACTCAAATCTCTTATCCAGAAAACGAAGAATTAGCTTTACGGCCTGAACATCTTCGCCAGCTGCCAAATAAAATGGTATCTCTGGCCAGAGACTGACGCTGGGAATACCTCTTTTCTTAGCCACCCACAAAAGATAACTACTGGTAGCTGGTCGTCCTTCCCAGGTCATATCTTCCAATCCATAGCCCTGGAGCTTTTTCTGAAGCCTTTGTTGATTAAAGACCGTTAGTATCCTCCGCGAGCTGGTATGAGCAACGGGCGAAATGGTCCCGTTAATAGTAAACAATTCTTTTGCTTTACAGTAATGTTCAGCTACATCTACAATCGCATTCAAAAATCGGTATTTCTCAAAGTGAGGTTCACTACCTTTGAATATCACAAGGTTGGCTGTTTTGCTGTAGTAGAATCTATTCTCCGGGAACTGGGCTACATCATTTTCAATTGCTACCGCCCCAAGCGAGAAAAAACCTGTCGGCTCAACTTCGCAAAAACATCTGCTCTTTATCTTTCTATTCAAGTACTCAATTACCTTCGGACTTAGGTTGCCGGCGTCCTCATTCCAACCGACAAGGACCGATGGATTCTCAAATTGAGGTTGTTCGAAGAATTTAAAGATGTTTTTCATCATTCCAATCTTCTCCTTTGAAAAGCTCATCGATATGTTCCATTATTTTTTTCTGTTCTTCTTCGGTTATTGGTCCCAGCTCTGCTTTTCTTGTATGTTTTAACCTCTCAATTTCGTCTCTTACCTCGGCGGGTATTCCTTCTGTGCTGTAAAGGATTTCTAAAAACTCCTCAATGCTTTTCTCTACTCTTTTGGCTGAGTTATCCAATTGGCTCAGGTCAATCTTGACATCCAGGGTTTTAGTCAATACCTCAAGAACAGATTTTGAACCCTTGGGATAAGGCCAGGGAGCCGCCTGAAGATAATAAGGTATTTCACCCATTAAACACACGGCATCTAAACCCCTCTTTTTAGCCACTCCCAGCAAAAGCCCATTCAATCCGGTGATAGTGCCCTGGCCGCCTCTGCCTTCAATCCCCGACATCAAGATGGTATTTTCATATTCTTTTATCTCGTCAATCAAAGTATGATTATTAGGCACGGCCCAAACCCTTGGTCTGGCTGTGTGGTGAACCTGGGTTACGGCTGCCCCTGAAGTATAGACTCTCTGGCAGCGGAACTTTTCTGCCACGTCCAACACCAAATTGGCCATTTGATAAGCCTTCTGACCTTCCGCATATCTTGTTCTGCCTTCAGTCGGCTGCTGTTCGCCAATAAAAAAGATCAGGTCCTGATTCCTAATTCGTTGGAAGTAAAATCTACTGCCCGGAAAATCTAAATCCTTCAATAGACCTTTTTCAATTACAACTTTCCGAGGGTTGAAGAATTCGTAAGGTTCGATTTCTCCGAATTGTTCAGCTTTTAACGCTCCACGCAAAGTGTCTATCGCAATTATCCCAATGTTTCCAATTCCTGGCCAGCCACAAAACATCATCGGATTTGTTAGTTCAGGTTCTTTGTAAAGTTTGACTCCCATTATCTTATCCACTTCCTAATTTTCTTTTTGAGTTTTACACTGCTTTGGAGTTTAAAACAAAAAATTGATGTTCCTGTTTTAATTTTCGGGGTCCCCAAACGCAATAAGTCGCGTTTGGGGGGACCTCACTCAAGCATTGTTAAAACTCCTGCTCCCTGAATTTTTCCTTGCTTAAGCAAAGTTAGAGCGCTATCAGCTTCTTCCAGGGTAAATTCTTGAACTTCAGGAATAATCGGAATTGCAGCCGCCAGGGGCAGAAACTCTCGAGCGTCACTTCTGGCAATGTTGGCTACGCTTTTTAGCTCTTTTTCCAGCCAGAGATGGGTCGGATAGTCTAATTTTAACAGGGATTCTTTATCTGTCTCTTCCTTTCGGATTGCATTTATAACCAACCGTCCTGCCTTTTCTAACACTCTCAAGGCTTCGACTACCGGCTTCCAGGCAGGTGTAAAATCGATTGCACAATTGAGTTTTGCCGGCGGCGCGTCTCCGGTTGCTCCAACCCAATCAGCACCCAATTTCCCGGCTAAATCTTGATGTTTTTCCTGCCGGGGCCTGGTGAAAACAAAGACCCTGGAATTCGGATATTTGTGTTTAACTATCTGAATAACAATATGAGCCGAAGCTCCAAAACCAAATAGGCCGAGAGTTTGACCATCTCGAAGGCCGGTTAGTTTTAAGGCCCTGTAGCCGATTGCTCCGGCACATAAAAGAGGGGCTGCTTGCGAGCAGGAAAATCTATCAGGAATCGGGTAGGCAAAATCCTCTGAGATTATGGTGTATTCGGCATAGCCGCCATTTGCATGACAGCCGGTGCCCTGAAACTCTGAGCACAGGTTTTCATTTCCCTGCCGGCAAAAATCGCATTTTCCGCAGGCATAATTTATCCAGCCGATTCCCACCCGGTCCCCTGATTTAAATTTAGTTACCTCAGGGCCTGAGCTCTCCACCCTGCCGACAATCTCGTGACCTAAAATTATCGGTAGTCTCGGCTGAAGTCTCCCCTCAATCTCATCGAGCTCGGTATGACAGACTCCGCAGGTTGAAATTTTTACTAAAATCTGTTTCGGCCCGGGTGCTGGAATTGGCCAATCCTCCAATTCTAAAGGTTTTTCTTCAATCGGCGCAACCTTCTTAAGGACCATTGCCTTCATTTCTCAGGCCTCCTTTGTATTCAAGGTTTATGAATGGACAATATGTTCCCTTCATTTGTTAATCCATCTTACTCAACCCTGATTGGGTTATGCAAGACATATACGGTCTCGCTTGAGGTTTAACTACCTTTAGTCCTTACACTTATAAGAAAGTTGTATAGCGATCAGCTATGTCGTTACTGTCCTTGGTGATTTTAACAATGCGGTTCTCGTAGTCATATTCGTATTCGTAGCCGTCTTTATCTGCGGTGAGATTGCCGGCTTCGTCCCTTGATGAAATGGGCGATACAGGACTTGAACCTGTGACTTCCTGCGTGTAAAGCAGGCGCTCTGGCCAACTGAGCTAATCGCCCTCAATTTGATTGTAAAAATACAGGTTTTTAGGCCTTGCGTCAATACTCTTGATATTTTATATTCTTGCGGGGTCGGGCTTTTGTTTGCCTGGCCCCGCCCCTGCCGCAGGGGTCGGGGCTGGCCGGGGAAGCAATCGAAATTTGAGGTAATCTTACTGACAGTAGAGGTGTTTTTATGACGGTACTCGAAGCGATACGCAGGCGATATTCCTGCCGGGCGTATCAGGACCGGGCTATAGAGCAGGAAAAACTCGAGCAAGTCTTTGAGGCTGCAAGACTTGCGCCATCGGCTATGAATACGCAGGATTGGCGTTTTGTGGTAGTTGCAGATAAAGAAAAAAGACAGCAGGTTGCCGATACTACCAACAGGCCGGAAGTCTTTGGCAAGGCAGGGATTATCATAGCCGCCTGCAGCAATAGCAACCATGTGATGCGATGCGGCCAGGCGATAGGGCCTATCGATGTGGCTATTGCACTTGAACATATCGCCTTGCAGGCAACGGACTTAGGGCTGGCGACGTGCTGGATTGGCTCGTTCTATGCGGACAAAGTAAGAGCAATACTGGATATTCCGGCTGATATCGCTGTAATCGAGCTGATGGCACTTGGTTATCCGGCCGATGAGCCAAAGAAGCCGGAGCGCAAGGCGATAGAGAAAATACTCTGCTATGATAAGTGGGAGTTCTAAGTTGTTGGTATAACAGGACTTAAAAAGCTTTTGGGTTTTGGCCAGCTTACTATAAAAAAGCTTTTGAAGGTAAAATTGGGGACGTAGTGTAACGGGAACACGCCGCGGTCGCATCGCGGAAATGAGGGTTCGATTCCCTTCGTCTCCATTCCATTTCCTGGTAGTTGTGTGAATCTGGGGGGTTTGGGCACGTTTGAAATAGATTCGACCCCTTCGACACTTCGACGAAGCTCAGTACAGGCAAGCTCAGGACAGGCAAGCTCACTACAGGTTGGGTTTGATTGGGTTTGAATTGGGTTTGTTTTGGCATTTTATTGGCTTTAATTGGCTTTGTATTGGCTTTGATTGGGTTTGAATTGGGTTTGTTTTCACCAAGTGTCCAATTGGATTTATATTCATAAGCCACTGTTATTAAAGAGGTTACGTTCATTTGTGCTTTTTGGAAATTGGGTTCGTTTTGCATAAAAAGGGTCGATTTGTAGAGGGTTCTCGACAGATGTAGAGGACAGAAGGTAGAGGACAGAAGACAGAAGACAGAGGACAGAAGACAGAGTGGATTATAGGCACGTAAATAACTGGATTCTTGATACTCGTTAGTTAAGAGTGAGCTAAAGTACCTAAAGTGAACTAAAGTTGGATTCTCGATGCTCATGATTGGTAATTCCCCTAAGGGTTTTCCGTTTTGCTCCAAGACTATTCACTAACGATGATTTTTGGCGTGTATCTGCTGATACGAAAACGTGCCCTTCGACTGTGCTCAGGACAGGCGGTTCTCCGCTATATCCGGCGCCTACTGGCGGGTTGCCGTTTGTCTGCTGACAAACATATAGGTATTTTAACAGAAATTCAAAGAAAAGTCAACTAAAAACGGCCACAGAGAGAAAAAAGTTTATCAGGTAAACAGGGTATCAGGATGTGGATATCAGGATATCAGAGTATCAGGTTGCTGGACATCAGGGGAACAGGGATTTCGATACGAGAACTGGATATTTCACCGCTGAGCACGCAGAGAGCGCAGAGGTTTTTAGACA
>JAUXAH010000121.1 GCA_030614945.1 Phycisphaerae bacterium | reverse complement strand
AGGTCCGAGGCCTTCAAATTTAGAAGACTGCACCCATAGGCATCAGCCGCCACCATATCACAGCTTGCAATCAGCGTATTTGCGCGTCTCAAATCTGCAACCGAGCCTCCCGTCGGGCCATTAGTCATCATAACTTCGGTGCCATCGAGTATTACCAGTGTCGGCTTTACCATCATAGCCAACTCGGCAATGATTGTGTTAATATCCTGGTGAAAAATATTGCGTCGTCCGCCCAAAAGGCCGTACCAGTTTTTCATCGACATTGAAGCGCCGGCCCTGGCGTGGTGTTTGACCGGGGTGATACCAATCAGTTTATCCACGTTCTCAAACGGCGCAAAGAAGATAGGCCAATTCTTAATGAGTTTGGCACGTTCGAGCGTAGTGTGCCTGAAATGATGGTCTTTTGGCAATATGACTTTTGCACCGGCTCTGCTTGCCGCTTTGCGGATACCGCTTAATGTAAAACAGCTCGCCGGGTCGTTAATAGGATTGTCGGTAACGTACACCCGCTTTGCCCCGGCTTTGTAGCACAGCCGGACCACCTCAGCCACCAGTTCAGGATGGGCTGTAGCCCCAAGCATTGGTGGTGACGCAAATGCGACATTTGGCTTTATCGCAACCGTTTCGCCGGGCTTGACAAATCTTTTTAGGCCGCCGAGTAATTCTATCGCCTTGTTGACTGTCGCTCTCCTATCGGCGCCTTTGACAATGCTCATTGTCTTGCCCTCTTCAGACGGCACCGAAAAAGGCGGTAATGTTACGAGCGATTCGACATCAATTCCGGGTTTTGGGCCCTTGCTGTCATAAAGCAAAGATGCAACTGTGCCGGCGGCGGCAATCGAAATTCCCGCTTTGCCCGTTCGTGCCAGAAATTTCCTTCGCCCGAATTTTTTATCATTTTGCTCAGTCATTGTTAGCTGTCCCGCTGAGCTTATTGATAAGCATTACCGCTAAATTCTCCGCGGACCGTTGATTTTCAGCTTCGTGAATGCCTGCGACAAAAGGCCCTATCGAAAGCACAATTTCAGTCGTGTCATAGAAATCCAGGACTTTGCCTTCGAGACTTTTATTGGCTGCCTTTTTTGGTGTGGCGCCGTTTTCAATCAGAAATTTGCGATAGCTTTCTGCGACTGCCTCGGCATCTTTGGGACCGGGTCGTTTGCTCAAAAATGCCGTGATGGTTTCACCGTTAAATTCGTATCCGGCAGCGAAGATGTCGGTCAATTCTTCAAAGCCAAAGGCACTTGCCAGATAAAGCTTAATACTTCCCGGGACCAAATTGTCCTGGGGCAGGTGCTCGATTTCAGGTATACCGGCATCATCGTGAACGGTCAGGTTCGTGCGAATTTTCCTTGTGACTTCCGCCATTGCCGCAAGCAGCTCATCCGATTCAGAGAAGCCGATCAGCTCGATATAGTATTCACCGTGCGTAAGATAAAACGCATTAGAGGTTTTGTATGCAAATTCCATATCCGGCAGAATCTCAACTTCAGCTCTTTTTTGCACGCTGTAAACCGAAAATGCGTTTCTGGTCCTGGCCATATCAAAAATATAGAGCTCCATCACCAGGTTTTCATCCGCCTGGCTTACAAATCTCTGAGTGGACAGTTTTGTAAAACCAGCTTCGATATAAAGAGGGGCCTTACCGTTAATCTTTTCGTAAAGATTTCCGGAGTTATAGACTTCAATTTCTGAAAGTGTTTTGAATCCGTAAGGCAGAAGAAAACTCAGGTCTTTCTTTTGTTTGGGCATCTGCTTTATGAATACCGCAACGGCGATAAGAAGAAGAATCGCTAATAAGCAGATGCTTACAGCAGATTCGAGACGTTTTGCCCGGCCCGGTACCGAACCCATAACCAACTCCAGTAATAACAAATTACTTGACTGTATAACCGGGCTGGATTATAATGTTTGCCGGTGTTTCTGTCAACCCCATTAGAAATGCTACAGGCGAAGAAGACCCTACAAAAGCGATATTTCTAACGGGGTTGACAAAGCAGCACAGGGCGTGTTATAATAGGCTGCTAAAGAAAAAAGGAGACTGAAATGACTGAATACCTACAATATCCGGGGTTTTGGACGCCGGGGCCCATTGAGATTGCTGTTATTGCGATTGTCGCTCTGCTGATATTCGGCAGACGGCTGCCTGAAATTGCCCGCAACGTAGGCAAGAGCCTGACCGAATTCAAGAAGGGGCTTCATGAGGCCAAGGAGACCAAGGACGAATTGATAGATGATGTCCGGGAAGTCAAGGATGATGTGGTAAAAGAGGCGAAGGACGCCGCCGGGCTGAACGAAGAAGATACTATGGGCTCTGATTGATTATTGATAAAGGTGGACTAATCACTGAGATCAATTATCAATAATCATTAATCAATAATCAATTTTTAAGATGGGCGATACAAAGAAGAAAGAGGACCTCCTTGATTCCACTATGAGTCTGGGCGACCACCTTGAGGAGTTGCGGTTTCGGCTGATTCGCGCGCTGGTGGGCCTGGCGTTAGCTCTTATTATCTGTCTGATCTTCGGCAAGCTGCTGATATCATTTATTCAAAAACCTTACGTTGCTGTGATGGGTGAAGACGCTATCCTGAAGACGCTTGCCCCGGCCCAGGGGATTACCAGCTACGTAAAAATAGCCTTGGTCTCAGGCTTGATATTCTCATCGCCCTGGGTTTTCTACCAGTTATGGATGTTCGTGGCTGCAGGACTCTATCCTAATGAAAAAAGATATGTGTATGTAGCGGTACCTTTCTCGGTGGTATTATTTGTTGCTGGAGCTTTGTTTTTCATCTTTGTGGTGGCGGAACTGTCTCTTGCTTTCTTCATAAAGGTTGACAGGTGGCTCGGACTTAAACCCGACTGGACCTTCCCGAAGTATGTGACCTTTGTAACCGCCCTGATGCTGGTTTTCGGTATTGCCTTTCAGACCCCGATAGCCATTTTCTTTTTGAACAGGACAGGCCTGGTTTCGGTCCAGGCGTTACGGCGGTCAAGAAAATATGTACTGCTACTTATCGTTATAGTAGCAGCTATGGCCACTCCGCCTGATGTGGTTTCTCAAATAACCCTGGCGATACCACTGTATTTGCTGTTTGAGCTGGGGATACTACTGAGTTATTTTGCAGAGCTAAAAAAGAGAAAGTCGAAAAACAACCGGTGATAAGTCTGACAAACACCGACTTTCTCAGTACCGATTAATTATTTCTTTCGGGCTTGTTTTTATTTCGTCAATCGAGCGACTAAGAAATCTTCAAAGGCGCTTAAATCCTTCCATTCGGTGGCACAGTTAATGGTTTTGGCTTTGTTATCTATTACCGTGTAGCCATCGTCGGTAACCCGAATACCCAGTTTTTCCATCTGAACCAATTTGGTAGATATGGCCAGATAAATGCCCACCGTATCGTAAAGGGTTGTGCTGCTTGTATTGACCTTTTTATCGACCCTCTTGTTGACCTCTGCCTCGCTCAAATCCTTGTGCCTGTTCAATACACCCTGTTTTTCCCAGGCACGATAGTTTTCTATTAACGCCCGGGTTAAAGGGCTGTTTCTCTTGAGTACTTTTTGATATTTCCGGCCTTTAAGCTGGACTATACCGCAGGTGTCCAGAGGGGTAATTGTCATATTCCAGCCGGCTGTAAAGACCTTTTGTGCTTCTTTGGCGTAGGCCCTGACATTATATTCGGCGCTGGGTTTAGGGTTGCCGCCGTATCCGCGGCGAATACTGCCGTGCATCCCGATAAATCTTGCTTTATCAGCAATGCGAGGCTCGCGCTGAAGTGCGGCGGCAATGTTGGGCAGGGGGCCTACGGCAATTACCGTTATCGGCTTAGGAGAGTTCATTATGGTATCAATTAAGGCCTGCACGCCGTCTTGATAAATGGTGCCGGGATAGGACGACAGTTTGTAGTCTTTTGCCCATGCATCCTGCCTGTGGCTGCCCTTGTGGTGTTGCAGGCCTATGCCAACGGGTATATCAGCCCTGCCGACAGTTTCCAGAATCCTGGCTACGGTTTTTGCTTTTGACGAGGTGTTACCTACTGCCGTCGTAACTAATTTAACGTCGAACTCAGGCGATTGAAGGAGAAAAGCCAATGCCCAGGTGTCGTCAATATCATCGCCGATGTCCGTATCAAAAATAACAGGCATTTTTCTTCTCCGGGACAAAGGTGAATTGTTATTGGGAAAGCAGGAACTAATTGTTACCAGGAATAACGCCAGAATCCCCAAAACCATAATCCATCCGGATTTTGTTGGTAGAACAGACCCTCTGAATCCTGCATTTTCTGAAACCTTCATACTGCTCATAGTTTAGCCTCCCGATTTTAAGAACGTTTTTACCAAACTGTTTGCGAGTACAACACAAGGCAAGATTTTTTACAATCGAGTTTTTTGAGGTTGCTTTTCGGGGGCAATGTTGATTTTTGGGGTAAAAACGGGGGCGGAGGGGGGTTGGGTTTGTATCTCGTATCTCGTATTGCGTATTGCGTATCGCGCTGGGGGATTGGGTTTGTTTGGGTTTGTTTTGAATAATAGTTCATTGTTCATTGTTCGTTGTTCATTGTTATAATCCTTTGTTAAAACAGAACTTATGTTCATTTGAGCATTTAGCAAATTGGCTTTGTTTTGGCTTTGTTTTTTCATAGCCCTTATCCGCATTTTTCTTCATAATCCTTTGTAACTACACACTTTGCATCAATTTTACCCTCTGGCAAATTGGCTTTGATTGGCTTTGTATTGGCTTTGTTTTCCGGGACTGCGAAAATGTCATTTCTTTCATAATCCTTTGTTAATATTGAATTTACGTTCATTTGGACATCCAGCAAATTGGCTTTGTTTTGCATAAAAAGGTGTGATTTGTAGAGGATTCTTTACAAGTGTAAAGATGCCAAGGACAGGTACGAAGGTGTACGGTTTAACCCCTGCCTGAGACTTGCTGGGGCAGGCGGTTTGATGGTTAGTTGGTAAAATGGGTAATTTGTTCATTGTTTTTAGTTCGTAGTTATTCAATAACGATTATTTTTGGCGTGTATCTACTGATACGAAAACGTGCGGTTCTCCGCTAAATATCTGCCATCTCTATGGCTGTTTGTATTATACCAAAATTCAAACAAAAGTCAAGAAGAAAAGGCAAAAAAATTAGCCACAGAGCACACAGAGAGCACAGAGAAATATAGCCACGAAAAGGCACAAAAAACACAGAGAAAAGTTAGACGCAGATTTGTTAATGGTGATTGGTAACTGGTAAATGGTGATTGGTAAGTCCGTCTAAAGCCGGATCTGCGACCTTACCGAATCTTTGTTCGATGCAAGCATCTACAGAAGCTTCGTCCACAGTCGCCGGGTCATATTTCAATGCCCCATTTGTGAAGCCGGCTAAAGACGGGTTCTATTAACCGCGGAGGGCACAGAGAAAAATTTAGCCACGAATTGACACGAATTTTTTAGACGCAGATTTCGCAGATTTTGCGGAGAAATTTAACCACGAAGACACGAAAGCACAAAGAAGAATTAGACATGATAACAGGATTTACAGAGATTTCATTTTTGCCAGCCGATGCGGACTTGGCAGCGGCTTTCTCGATACCAGTATCTGTGAAGCCTGCGGCCAGCGTCCGCTGGGCTATCAGAGATGGCCCGCATAAGAATATGCAGGCCGGCAAAAGAGGGATTCTTTATTAGCCGCGAATTGACACGGATTAACACGAATAATTTTGGCCGCAGAGGGCACAGAGAGAAAAAAGTTTATCAGGTAAACAGGGTATCAGGATGTGGATATCAGGATATCAGAGTATCAGGATATGGATATCAGGATATCAGGGTATCAGGATGTGGATATCAGGTAAACAGGGTATCAGGATGTGGATATCAGGATATCAGAGTATCAGGTTGCTGGACATCAGGGGAACAGGGATTTCGATACGAGAACTGGATATTTCACCGCTGAGCACGCAGAGAGCGCAGAGGTTTTTAGACA
>JAUXAH010000132.1 GCA_030614945.1 Phycisphaerae bacterium | reverse complement strand
ACCCCGCAGGTCGGAGCTGGTTTTGATTTTACTTGTGGTATGTGACTCAAATGCTCTGGCCAGGTCTTCGCCATCCATCCCCCAGCCATTATCGGCAACCGATATTAGTTTTCGCCCTCCATCTTCGATGGATACGGTTATTTTTGTCGCCCCGGCATCGATGCTGTTTTCCATCAGTTCCTTGACCACGCTGGCAGGGCGTTCAATCACCTCCCCGGCCGCAATCATATTAACCATATTCTGGTCAAGAACGACTATCTGACCCATTGTCTTCTCCCACCCCCATCTGAAAAACAGCGTGCGTTTATATTAGGTTTTAAGCAGGCTTTTGCCGGTCATTTCTTCGGGCTGCGGCAGCTTCATCATTTCCAGGAGGGTAGGCCCTATGTCGGCTAATCTGCCGCCATCCCGCAGTTTTCTGTTTTTATAGCGCTTGTCGAACACAACCAACGGCACATCGCCAATGGTGTGAGCGGTGTGCGGATTATCCGGGCTTCCATCTATCATTTTCTCGAAATTGCCGTGGTCGGCGGTGATTATAGCCGAGCCGCCAAGCCCCTTGACTTTGTCCAGGATTCTGCCGACACATTCGTCCACCGTCTCAGCGGCTTTAATCGCTGCGGACAGTATGCCCGTATGGCCGACCATATCCGGATTGGCAAAATTGACCACCATTACATCGTATTTGTTCAAGTCGAGTCTTTTCAGTACAATGCCGGCAACCTCGTAAGCGCTCATCTCAGGCTTCAAGTCGTATGTTCGCACCCGCGGCGAAGGCACGATTTGCCTGTCTTCACCGCTGAAGGGCTTTTCGGTGTAATCGTTGAAGAAGAAGGTAACGTGGGCATATTTTTCCGTCTCGGCACAGCGAAATTGCTTCAGCCCCAGAGAGTTCCAGTATGCCCCCAAGATATTTTTCATTTTTGGCGGCTTCGGAAATGCTACCGGTGCAGGTATCGTTACATCGTACTCGGTCGTACAGACGTAACATATATTCGGCCTGGTTGTTCTCGGAAATTCTTTAAAATCCCGCTCGACGAATGCCCGCGTAATCTCGCGGGGTCTGTCGCCGCGGAAGTTGAAGAATATTACGCCGTCGCCGTCGTCGATGGTGGCTAAAGGTTCATTGTCACTATTAACAATACAGGTCGGCTCGATAAATTCATCCGTTACATCTTTTTCATAACTTTTGGCAACCGCCTCTGCTGCGGCAGCTGCTTTGATACCTTTGCCAATCCTCAGACATTCATAGGCCTTTTGCACGCGGTCCCACCGGCTGTCGCGGTCCATCGCGTAGAACCTGCCCGTGACACTGGCGATTCTGGCTGCGCCTATTTCTTCGGCTTTCTTCTCGATATCGGCTATGTATCCTGCTCCGCTGCTCGGCGGTGAATCCCGGCCATCGGTAAATGCGTGGATAAAAATATCTTTTATGCCGTTTCTTTTTGCCAGTTCAAGCAGGCCGTACAAGTGGTCCAGCAGTGAGTGTACACCAATGTTACTGCACAGGCCCATCACGTGCATTTTGCTATTATTGTTTTTTACAAATTTGATTAAGTTGAGAAATTCCTTATTCTCAAAAAAAGAGCCGTCGCGAATGGCCCGGCTGATTCTTACAGATTCCTGTGGGACGATTCTGCCGGCCCCGATATTTTGATGTCCTACTTCGCTATTGCCCATCGTTCCGTCCGGCAGGCCCACATCTTCACCGCTTGTATGGATAAGACAGTTTGGATACTCGGCCATCAGCATGTCATCCGTCGGGGTGTTGGCGCACTTGACAGCGTTATAGTCATCTTCATCCGGATTTGGATTATAACCCCAGCCGTCGCGGATAATCAGTACGAATGGCTTGTTCTTCAAAATTACTTTTTGTTTCGCCATAAAAGAAAGGCCTTTCGAATATAAAGTAAAACTATCCGCACCTTTACCTTTTTACTTTTACCTTTTTTGCTTATTTAACCCGATATAATATAAAGCCGTGCTAAATATGTCAAACATTTAGAAAAAACGCTCAAAAACGGGATTCTTTGTGCCGCTAAAAGTTTTTGACAGCAATAGTTACTGTGATATAATTGGTCGCCGATTAAGGATACCTGCTTTGTCAGGTACGAGTTTAGACCCGTGAAGGCGGGTGCGCTAAATGCCGGCAAACGGCGCCGGCAGGGTTGTCTTAATACAGAGAAGGGGAACGTATATGTTTAATAGCACAAATGCCCGTCCTGCAATCTGTGTATGCCTGACAGGCGTAATCCTGTTATTTTTGACCGGCTGTGCCAAGGAACAACAACACCAGGCGGTCGATTTATATGTCGATGCTGTAATGCTGCGGGAGCTCGATGAGAGTGAAATGGCCATCGAACGGCTCAACTCAGCCGTGAAAATAGACAATCGTTTTCTGTTCGCTTACTCTCTGCTTGGCGAGATTTATCAGGAAACAAAGGATTATGAAAAAAGTGCCGCCTCCTATGAAAAGGCAACAGAATTAAATCCCTGGTCTTTCAAGGATTATTTCAATCTTGGCCGGGTTTACCAGATTATGAAAAAATTTGCACAGGCGGTCAAAGCATACGCTAAAGCCTGTGAGCTCAAGCCCAACCATCTGGAAGCGCATGTCGGTGCTGCCGAAAGCTACTATGAAATTGAGGACTACAACAATGCTTTGGCAGCAGCCGAACGAGCCGAACAGATTGACCCTAATGTAAGTGAAATCCAAAAGCTGCTTGGCGATATTTATGGATTGCAAAAAGATTATGACCGGGCCATCGCTTCCTATAAGCGTGCACTGGAAGTAGATAGTAATAACCCTGATATTATGACTTCGCTGGCGGTTGCATATCTAAGAGCCAATTACAATGAGCCTGCAAAAGAGCTGTTAACATCAGTAACACAAATCCAGCCTGATAACAATGCCGCCTATCAATACCTTGGATATTGTTATCTGCGACTTAACGACGTGGACCGGGCAATGGAAAGTTACAGCAGGGCGATTGAGATAAATGATAAGGATTGGGAGGCATATAGGGGGTTGGGGGTTGCCTATATGTTGAAGGCGCTCGATGATGAAGATGAGACGCTGAAGGCAAAAGCAATCCAGCAGTGGCGTCTGTCTCTGGCCTTAAAATCCAATCAACCTAATCGTGAGCGGCTGCTTAAATATATAGAAATCTATTCAAAGCAAGATGAATAGCCGAGGGCGGATACGCCAAGCGCCAATTATGACAGAGTTCGAGAGAGAAGAAAGCGGTGCCCGGCCGACTTCAGACCGGGTTTTTTTGTCCCGCACCAAAAAAACGCTTCGTTGTACGTCGTTTTGGCGCGGGCATGCACTGCCGGATTTGTCGGCACAGCTTATTTTCTGGTCTTTAATGGCGGCCGGCCTGACGCTGGATTTGTGGAGCAAATGGGCTGTCTTCAACTGGCTGCGGCAAGAGCAAAGTAATAGTGTTTCAATTATAAATGGTTTTTTGCAATTGGTGGCAATGGAAAACAAAGGCGCCGCTTTTGGAATAGCCGCCGGGCAGTATCACTTATTAGTGGCAGTTTCGGTTATTGCCTTGATAGTAATCTTTGCTGTTTTTGTTTTCAGCGGAAGCCGACAAAAGTTGGTTCACATCGCTCTTGCGCTCTTCGCTGCCGGTGTCTGCGGCAATCTTTACGACAGAATATTTAATAATGGTCTGGTGCGTGACTTTATCGATGTCTATTACCGGCAGTATCATTGGCCTGCGTTTAATGTCGCAGACGGTATGCTTTGTGTCGGCGTTGGGTTAATGATTATTTCAAGCTTTCGGGCTCCCAAACGCTCTTCATAGCGGGTCGCCGTTTGGGGCCTGCTTTTACTGGGAAGTCTTCTCGAAAATGTGCTCGGCAACATAAATAGGGGCATTTGACGCCGCCCCCAGTGCAATCGCGTCGGAAGGGCGGGAGTCAACTTCAACGGTTCGCCCGTTCAAACTCAGGTGTATCTTTGCATAGAAGGTATGATTGCGCAAGTCATTTATAACTATCTTTTTTATTTTAGCGCCGAGATTTTCAATTACGCTGTCCAGTAAATCGTGTGTCATCGGGCGGGGCGCCTTGATGCCCTTTAAGCGGCGGTCGATTGCGAAAATTTCAACTATACCGATGACGATAGGGAAGCTGCGCCGGCCGTTGCGCTCTTTTAAGACAATTATCTGCTGGTCGGATGTCTCGTTAATGATTATACGTGATAATTCGGCTTCTGTCTCCATTTTGGCACCGCCTTTATTGCGGGGTTCCCATTTTGCGAGACATTGCAAAATGGGGCCCCTGTCCTGTCAACCGTTTAATTCCGAAAGGTGTTTCTCAACGGTCTTTAATCGTTCTGACAGCTCAGCCAGCCTGCCTCTGGCCCGGACGACTACATCCGGTTTGGCCCTGGTAACAAAATTTTCATTGGCTAACTTCGCCTCTACAGTTTTTTTAGTTTTTTCTATTTGGCGCTTTTGTTTTTCCAGACGCTGCCGTTCATCCTGCGGGTCAATAGCATCATGCACGTAAACTTCCGTTGCATCTGTGATTACAACTGCAGCGTTTGCTGGTTTTACAATAGCTGTCCCGGCCTCAAATGCTTTTACGCCAGCCAATTGATGAATAAGTTCTGCGTTTTGGTTTAGAATGTCAACAGTTTCTTGTTGTGACTTTGCGGATACAACTAACATCTTCTTTGGTGGTATGTTTCTATTGCTTCTAATATCCCGGACAGTCCGAATCGCAGCTTGTATAATTTCAATCTGTTTCTCAGTGTCCGGCTCTCGTAAGGAATCAATTTCCCTTGGCCATTCGGCAGCTACCAACGCCTCGGATTTTTTCGCTTCCGCTATGCCCTTGAGGTGTCTGACCGGTGCAATTTCGTTTAGTTTCTGGAATATTCCTTCAGTGATAAACGGCACAAACGGGTGCAGCAGACGCAAAATCTGGTCCAGCACAAAAGCTAAAACGTTTTGAGCAATCGGCTTTTCCTCTGCTTCCTGCATTCGTGGTTTGACCCATTCGAGATACCAGTCGCAAAAGTCGTTCCAGAAAAATCTGTAAAGCTGTGCTAACGGCTCGCTGTATTTGAATTCGTTTAAGGACTCGCCGACGTCAGCGACAGTTTGCGCCAGGCGGGAAAGAATCCACTTATCGGTGATTGTCATTTTGTCTTTGTCAAATTTGCCCGGCTCGATGCCCTTAAGATTCATCAAGGCAAAACGCGAGGCGTTCCACAGCTTATTACAGAAGTTTCGGCCGATGTCAAACTTCGGTGACGTATTGGCCTGGCGCCCGTCGGGCAGTGTCATTGATACCACCGGCATGCGGATGTCCTGCGTATCCGTAGTCATACTGGCCAGTGTAAAGCGCATCGCATCGGCCCCGTGACTGTTAATAGCTACCAGCGGGTCAATGCCATTGCCCAAGCTCTTTGACATCTTGCGTCCTTGGCCGTCCTGTATCATCGCGTGAATATACACATCGCTGAACGGGATATCACCGGCGCAATACTGACCCATCATAAGCATACGCGAGACCCACAACGTAATAATCTCGCGTGCGGTACAAAGCACGTTGCCTGGATAAAATGTTTTAAGCTCCGGCGTCTCCTCCGGCCAACCCATCGTACTGAACGGCCACAACGCCGAGCTGAACCACGTATCCAGAACGTCCGGGTCCTGGACTAAGTTATCGCAGCCGCACTTTTCGCAGCT
>JAUXAH010000620.1 GCA_030614945.1 Phycisphaerae bacterium | reverse complement strand
GCGTCCTTTTCGAGCCAGACTTCCACGAGGTGAGGTTGGGTGAGCCAGACGTCTCGTCTGTACCATTGCCTGGCTGAGTAGGCGTAGCTCGAGACGCTGCGCCACATGGGAACCTTTCGGGGGCGCCGGAGGCGGTCCTCGATGAAGTGCCAGGGGATGGAGCCTTCCTGTCTGGCTGCGACCAAGGCCCGGCAGACGGCTTTGTACTGGGTGCGAGTGTTGGCGATGAGGTGGCTGGCGACCAGGCGGTAGTAGACCTGCCGGACCGTCATGGGGTTGTACTCCATCAAGACCCGGCGGGCCTCATCGATGACGCGCTGCGTCTTTCTCTGTCTGGTGATGGCGCCAGCTGATGAGGGTCGGCGGTGTCGTCAGGGACGGCGTAGGCAGGGTCGTGGCGAATGCAGAGGGTGACGGTGCATTGGATGTGGTCGAGATCGGTGAGCTCGCGGGCAAGTTGGGCGGCTTTCTCGTTGGCCTCGGTGATCATGCCTTTGGCGAGCAGGGCCAAGAGGCTATCGCCGGGGATCTCGATGGAGGCCCAGAAGTGGCCCTGGACGTAGAGATCGGCTTTCATGGGAGCGTTCTCCTACGGGTTCGGGGGGCTGTCGGGCGGCATGATCGTGGTGAGAATGTTGCCGACCTGGTTGGTGGTGTGTGCGAGTTGAGAGTTGACATCATCGATGGCGTGGGTCCAGCGGGGGTCGCAGTGAGCATCGAGGGCGAGGGAGAAGGCACTTTCAAGGTTGGCGCGAGCGCAGGTGAGAAGGCCTTCGGCGATTCGTAAGTGGTGTCTGATGCTTTCCATGGGAGCGTCCTCCTAGTCTTGGTGTTTGGCGAGATTCGGGTCAAGGGTGGTGGCGATCTCCAGCAGCGCGTCGTGGGCGTCGTCGAGCCGGTTGATGGCGGCGCGGATGGTGCGGATGAAGGGGGCAGGGAGCTCGTTTCTCTTGGCGAGCTCAAGGGCAGCGTCAACTTGTTTGCTGAGGGAGACGAGTGGATCCAGAACGGCGTCGAGGATGGCGGGCACGGTGTTACTTGTCATTGGCGGGCCTCCCCGGGGGGGTCGAGGGAGCCGCGCGCTCCCTCGCGGTCCCTTGACCCCGAACGCTGAGAAGGATTGGAAGCGTGTCGGCAAAGCCGGGGAGTGGGGCCTGGATCATCAAGGTGGTGCCGGGTTCCTGGAACACCTTGAGGCTGGCGTAAGGTTTGGGATCGGGTTTCATGGGAGCGATCCTTTCAGGATGTCGAGGAGTGTGGCGGCGGCCAGAAAGAGAAGCAGCAGGGTGGTGATGGTGGCGTACGCTTCGAGCCAGGTTTGGGGCGGCCGTG
>JAUXAH010000361.1 GCA_030614945.1 Phycisphaerae bacterium | reverse complement strand
GAGGCCGGGACCTTGAACCATAACTGGCCCGTTGCGATTGCGGCGGCTGCATCGGTCGAGCCGACCCCTGTGCCGAACGCTGCAAACGCGCCGTAGGTGCACGTGTGCGAGTCAGGCCCGACGATGACTTCACCGGGGCGTATATGTCCCTGTTCGGGCAGCAGTGCGTGACATACGCCGGCTCTTCCAATTTTGTAATAGTATTTTATTTTGTGCCGTCTTGCCCACTCATCGAGGCGTTTGTGAAGCTCGGCGCTTTTGATGTCCTTGGCCGGCTGAAAATGGTCGGGCGTTACAACAATTTTTTCCCTGTCGAATACCTTATCCAGTCCCTTTTCAGCCAGCATTGAAATCGCCGGCGGCGTAGTAACATCGACGCACATAACAACGTCGATGTTTGCATCGATAAGCTCCCCCGGCGTAACCTTATCTTTCCCCGCCGCCTTTGCCAAAATTTTCTCGGTTAAGGTCATTCCCATAGGTTTATCCAGTCTTTAGTTTGTTCGTAGTTACAGTTGCGTTTTTACTTCCAGCTATTGGCTTTTGTTCTGTGCCGAGACCATTCTGTTGATGGCGTTGATATAGGCCCGGGCACTCGCTTCGATAATATCTGTGGATATACCCCGGCCTATGAAGGTTCGGCCGTCCTCTGTAATTCTGACCGTCGCTTCGCCGAGCGCCTCTTTGCCGCCGGTAACGGCTCTTATTGAATAACTTTCGAGTTTGGGCGATTGGCCTGTGGCTTCCCTTATGGCTTCATAGGCGGCATCGACCGGACCGTCTCCGGTGGCATCAGCCTGTATTGTTTTGTCGGCGGATCTTATTTTTACACTTGCTTTCGGCGCGGTGTCGGTATCAATTACGACGTGCAGGTGCAGCAGTTCATAAATCTTCTCAACGATGTGTATTTCGTCGCTGATTATTGCCGCAAGGTCTTCATCGAAGACCTCTTTTTTCTTGTCGGCGACGGCCAAAAATCGCTCGTATGTCTTCTCCAGCTCTTCTTGAGACAATGTATATCCCATCTCTTCGAGGCGATGTCGAAGGCCGTGACGTCCCGTGCGCGCTGTCAGAACAACACGACTTTCGGCAAGGCCGATACTCTCAGGCCTCATTATCTCATACGTTTCTCGCTTTTTCAGAAATCCATCCACGTGAATTCCGGAGCTGTGGGCAAAAGCATTGCGCCCCACAACCGCTTTATTGGCCGGAACCGGCATACCTAACAAATCCGAAACCATATGGCTGGTTCGATAGAACTCGCGGGTGTTGATGCCGGTTTCCACTTCATCAAAGAAGTCGCGGCGCGTATGGATAGCCATCACTACCTCTTCGATGGCTGCGTTACCGGCTCGTTCACCCACCCCGTTTATCGTCCCTTCTACTTGTCGTGCACCGTTCTTGACGCCGGCAAGCGAATTAGCCACAGCCATTCCCAAATCGTCATGGCAGTGCACGCTGATTGTCGCCTTGGCGATGTTTGGCACGTTGGCCCGTATGTCACGGATAAGAGCGCCATACTGTTCGGGTATGGAATAGCCCGTCGTATCGGGGATGTTGACAGTAGTTGCGCCTGCGTCAATAACGGCCTCGAGAATCTCATAGAGAAACTTCCGGTCGGCCCGGCCGGAATCTTCAGCGTAAAATTCAATATCGTCGGTGTATTTCGCGGTGTGCTTAACTGCCTCTACAGCCATCTTCAGGATAGTGGCCTGCTTTTCGCCCATCGTCTTGCCGTACTTATCATTAGCGAATTTTCCGGCAATGTGAATCTCGGAGACGCCGATACCTGTATGAATGCGGAACCGTTTGGCTTTAGCTAAAGCTTTTCTGCAGATCTCAATATCGTTCTTTATGGCCCGGGTTAAGCCGCAGACAACAGGGCCTTGAATCTGCTGCGATATCAGGCGTACCGCCTCGAAATCTTCCGGTGAGGAGGCGGGGAAGCCTGCCTCTATAACGTCAACTTTGAGCCGGGCCAGCTGCCGGGCGATTTCCAGCTTCTCTCTTGCTCCCAGTCGGGTCCCGGCCGCCTGCTCGCCGTCACGTAAAGTCGTATCGAAAATTATGATTTTTTCTTTAGACATTTGCTTTTTCTCCAATTACCGCCGAGCTCGCAGAGCCCGCAGAGATTTCTGATTTCAATCTTTTCTCAGCGTTCTCGGCGTTCTCTGCGTTAAATCGTTAATTTCAGCCTTAATTGGACTAATTATGCCCCAAGCAGGGTCAAAATGCCACGAATTTATCAAAAACGAAAAATTAGACAGGATAAACAGGATAATCCTGTAAATCTTGTCAAGTATTTACAAATGAAGGTTACTAAGATTTTGTTGTAGAGGTATTATTGCGCCTTAACGGCGCAATAGCAGAGTATTGAGCCTGTCCTGCCTGTCCCGAGCGCAGTCGAGGGGAGCGGAGCCGAAGGGGCCGAAAAGGCCCGTGCTCGTAGGACAAACTCGTGCTTCGTAGCGAAAGAGCTCCGCTATTTCGCAGAGTAGTATTATGTGATTTTTGCTCATAAAACCAATTATACAAGACAACAAACTTTTTGCAAGAGAAATTTTTAGACAGGATTAAAAGGATTAACGCAGATTTTTTTCAATTTTTTCAAATTTTATTATCA
>JAUXAH010000253.1 GCA_030614945.1 Phycisphaerae bacterium | reverse complement strand
TCCGTCGATGCGGGCCGGATGACGCATAGGGTGCATCGAAATCATGTGGGTGGGACTCGGAGCCCTCAGCTACTCTTGCGGGTTCATTATGATTACGTTTACGGTGTTCAGTCCTTCTATGTCGCAGGCAGGTTTGACTATTATATCCCATAGTAACGGATTTTCATCGCCCCTTTTGCATTGGGCGACCGTACCTATAATCATCGGGACATCCAGAAACCCCGGTTTTTTGCCGGCATAAACAACAACGCCGATTTTAACCTTGTGCTTTGCCGCGAGGTACTGAACCCTGGCGGAATTGTTGCCGTTGCCCTGCATTACCCTGTCTATATTTAATCCTTCTATCTTTACCGCTATTCTGGATGTCGGGTCTGTAAACAGCTTGACCTGAGCTGTGCGCCGGTCAATGTCGGATATGGTTCCGATGATACTGTAGTCGCCGAGGACGAACTGTCCCTTAGCCAGGCCGTCGCTTTCACCGCGGTTGATAATGAGCCGGTTGTGCGAATTGCCGGAGGCGGTGATGACATCAGCCAACACAAAATTCACGCCTTTCCAAACAGCCCTATCGTGCAGTCCCGACAGCTTTTCAACCTTTTGGCGTTCCTGAGCCAGCCATTCTGTAGTGTTGGCAAGAAGGTTCCGGAGCCGGTTGTATTTACTGCGGCTGACGACGCCCGCAAATCCGCCGCTGGCGGACTGCGTACGTGCGGAAAGCGAAATGCTTCTGCCGATACTTAAAGGCCCCCGCAAAATGCGAGCAAAAGCGAACTGAAATTTATTTGTCAGATTCTGTGGGGTAAAGAGGAAAATAAGCCCGGCTAATATAAACCAGGTAAGTAATATTCGTTCGGAGACTCTGTTTTGTGCCCTCGTCATATTTGTTATTCGCGCCCCGTTTCCGACGGGACACGAAGATGTTCCGTTGTTAATCGATAATTCTTTTCATTACCATCCATGCTCGCCATTGCTCATTGTATCCTTCCACAGCTCCAGATTTTCCATATATACGCTGGTACCGCGTGCCACGGAACTTATCGGGTCCTCGACTCTTGTGACCGTCAGGCCGGTTGCGTTTGCCAGTATAGTATCCATTTCGCGCAGCAGTGAGCCGCCGCCGCAGATATGCATGCCGTTGTCGATCAAATCGGCGGCCAGTTCCGGCTGGACCTTTTCCAGCGTTGTCGTAACTGCATCTATGATTGCAGCGATGGGTTCGCGAAGAGCTTCACGGATTTCCTCACTCGTTATAACGATTTTTCTCGGCAGGCCAGAGACGGTGTCTCTTCCGGCCACCTCCATTGTCAGCTCCTCTTCGAGTGGTGCGGCAGAGCCGATTTCTATCTTGACTTTCTCGGCTCTCGCCTCGCCGATAAGCAGGTTGTATGTTCTTTTAAGGTGATTGATTACCGCTTCATCCATATCGTCGCCTCCGATGCGGATTGATTCAGAGGTGGCGATATCTGCCAGACTCATTATAGCCACTTCGGTGGTTCCGCCCCCGATATCGACAATCATTGAGGCGGTAGGGTCTGTGATTGGCAGATTAGCTCCGATGCCTGCCGCCATTGGCTCATCGACCAGATAGACCTTTCGTGCGCCTGCACGTTCAGCGCTGTTTACGACGGCCCGGCGTTCAACCGCCGTTATTCCGCTCGGGACGGCAATTACCACACGCGGCCTGATCAGGCCGCCCCTGCCGTGCACTTTGCGGATAAAATAGCCCAGCATTGCCTCGGTGATTTCGAAGTCACTGATTACGCCGTCTTTGAGAGGTCTTATTGCGCTGATTGAGCCGGGCGTTTTGCCGAGCATTTCACGCGCAACCAGGCCGACCGCTTCGCCATTGTTCAGAACAATATTGGTCCCTTTGCGAACTGCAACTACTGATGGTTCGTTGAGAACAATGCCTTTATCGCGGACACAAACGAGGGTAGTGCACGTACCGAGGTCAATGCCCATATCCATGCTGAACCAGCCTAAGATTGTGTCCAGTAGCACTTTCGACTCCCTTCTCAATTTTCAATTGACTATTTTTTATAAATAAAGAGCCGAGTTGTCAACCCCGTTAGAAATTTTCTTTTTTGTATCTTTGCCCCGGCAATAGCCACACTTCTAACGGGATGTACCATATTGTTCCTTGTCATCCACGTTATCCGCAATTTCTAACGGGGTCAATAGTCAATTTGCTACGGTATTTCGAAGATTGTGCGGTACTGAAAGTAGCACATGTAGGCAACGAAGACGGCTGTGGCCAGCACTACCCCGCACGCCAAGCCAAGAATAACCGTATAAAGGTTATTGGACGGGATTACCTTTCCACCACGAGTTTTCCCATTGGGGCTCATATATCGACCTCACAATGAATAGCGGACAGCATATATGCTATCTTATAAATTAGTAGATATGTTATCACCAGCTTTTGGCTGTTGCTTTATAAGCTCCAGGACACCGACTGCCTCTTCTGCGTCGACGTCTATGATGAGAATATCGCAAATAAAATCAGCGCCGCGAGTCACGTGGAATTTCATACCTTCCTTGACGCCGGCGGCTGTGCCGATGGATATGCTGGCCATAGAATTTTTCAAGTCCACGACCTTGATTAGTCCTTTCAGCTCGATATCTCTGGTGGGTGGTGTAGTCGGTCGGGCTATGGCTTTTTCCAGTGTGAACGGCACAGTCTCAGCAGCGCGTTTGTCAAACGGCTGTAAAAGCTTGTCCAATCTGTCTTGCAATTCAGCCTTTTTTTCAAGCAGGAGCTTCGTTTTTTCATCCAGCATCACTATTATAGCCATTTTCTCTTCTAAACTGGTTGTGAGCTCATCGAGCTCTTTGCGGTCTTTGATTTGTTCAGCCTCAAGTCTGGTTTTCTCCGCGATGGTATTTTTTAATAACTGCCCCTGCTTGTCGGTAGTCTCGTAAAAGTCCCTTACTATAGCAGCCCAGCTATTTACTCTTCGAAGCGCATCCTCTTTTTCTGCTTCAACAATCTTGAACTGACTCTGTAATTCCTCAAATTTTATTGTCAGTGAGGCAATTTCGCGATTTAGTTTGTCTTCCAGGCGTTGCTTTTCGTCGATTTTCTCATTCAATTGCTTTGTTAGACCTTTGACATTCTCCTCAAAGGCGTTTCTTTCGTCTTTCAGGTCGTTGTACATTTGTCTGTAATTATCAGCGTGGGCAACGTAAGTTACCACGATGCCGCAGAGGAAGATTGAGGATATCGTCAGTAAGACTATTAAAATTTTTGTAAGTAGACTCAAAACAGCTCCTTTCACTAACTGGGGCCCCCTTTTGCGATAGTCACAGCCCACACGACCAACGGCCAACTTTCGGGGCTCGCAAAACGGAAAGCCGCTCGTACTTCAAATCGCATCCCGCCCGTGGGAATTATACACCACGCCGTTTACCTATGTTACCATTATATTTTACGCTCTATGCTCAAAAAGGTCAAGTTATTTTTGGCAAATCCCCTAAGTTCCGTTGTAAATCTTTTGTTTTCGTCCTATATTCTTGGCCCCCTCGTCGGTTATACACTGAAAAACGGCCATAGCAGCAGCAATACGGACGGATTTTGACTCATCTTTCAGAAGCCTCGGCAGATATTTTATAAGACGTGGTGTGGCGACTCGGCCTATCGCCAGTGCCGTCCGCACATTAACCCGTTCGAGCGCATTTTTGTCCAGCC
>JAUXAH010000285.1 GCA_030614945.1 Phycisphaerae bacterium | reverse complement strand
TCCGTCGCAACAGCGGGATTACCCTGAGTAATGACGCGGCTCGTTCCAACTCGTCGTAGTCGCTGCTGTTGAACAGGGTGATTGGGTGTCCCTCCTCGCGCCACGGATTCACCAGACACCAGTCGTGCCCACCGATTATCGGCATATGAAAGACGGCCACCGGTCGAGCCTGTTTGAAAATGGTGGGCATCACGTTTCTCATGCCAAAGATGTCGGCGCTGACTGCCAGCACGGGGGCATCCGGACCTGCTTTGTCCAACAACTGGGCTGTCTGTCCAGCGGTGCTCGCCTGGCCGATGACGAACTCCACGTTGCCCAGGTTTTTCTCGGCCTGGGCTAAACGCTTCATAATGGGCGCGAGATCCGCTTCGGAAAGGCCCCAACTTCTGCCCGCCGGCTTGCCGGCAATAACCATGCAGATCTTGACCTTTGAGTCGGGCGCGGGCGAAGGGCTTGACGCGTCGCTCGCCGCCGTCAAGTGACCTAGCGCCAGCGCCATTCCGCCCACTGCACCTGCCCCCATAAACTGCCGCCGAGTGCAATGCGTACACATGAGTCGTCTCTCCTATGCATCAATCTCTGACTACTGTTCGTTTACAATCCTACACGTTACTTACTGGCTATTTCGCTCAATACCTCGTCAGGGATGTCAAAGTTAGCGTATGTATTCTGAACATCATCGTGGTCTTCGAAGTCTTCCATCAAAGAAATTATCTTTTTAGCGGTTTTGTCATCGTTCACCGGCACGGTATTCTGCGGCACCATCGAAATTTCGGCTACCTGAGTTGCTATCTCCTTTTCTTGCAGTCGCTCTTTTAGCTTCTCGTAAGCAGCCGGGTCGCACGTTATTTCGTAGACTTCTCCTGTATTTTGCATATCATCCGCGCCTGCAGCCAGGGCAATTTCAAAAAGCTGCTCCTCATCCGTATCCTCTGTACTAACTGTGATAAGTCCCTTCTTGCTGAACATCCAGTTAACGCACCCGCTTGCCCCCAACGAGCCGCCGTGCTTCTCGAACAGTCTCTTAATTTCCGGCGTGGTTCGATTGCGATTGTCCGTCAGCGCCTCGACCATTATTGCGACCCCAGCCGGGCCGTAACCTTCATAGAGGACCTCCTCGTAGCTGGCACCTTCTATCTCGCCGGTTCCTTTTTTGATTGCTTTTTCAATCGTATCTTTCGGCATATTGGCCGACTTGGCCTTGTCGATTGCATATCGCAAAGACAGATTCGCAGCCGGGTCGCCCCCGCCGGTCTTGGCGGCAACTATTATCATTCGAGCTAACTTGCTCCACACCCTGCCGCGCTTGGCGTCAGTGGCCGCCTTTTTATATCTTATTCCCGCCCAGTGTGAATGACCTGACATATCTTCTCCTGACAGAAAACACTTTTAATACGCAATACGAAATACGATATACGCAATACGAAACATTATACCTTATTTCCTATTCGACAGGTAACCATTTTTCCCGCTTGGCCGTCGCCGGCACGGCGACACTGTCCGCTATGAAGCTGGAACCAGACGGAGTATTAGTTTCTCCTCCTGTATTGTTATTTTCTCTATTCGCAGTTTCTTGTTCTCATTTTCAAAAATTTCCGCGATATCAAAGACCGGCTCGAACGGCTCGTCGTTTAGTAATGACCCTGCTATCTTTGCCCCCAAATCTTCTGTGTCAATGGGCACCGTCGCAAGCCTCTGTGCATACATTCTTTTGGCTATCATCCTGGCAAGAGGCGTGATATTCATAGCGCCGATTTTTACTTTCGCCACACGCAGGTTCAAGAGACCCTCCTCGTCAAGCCTGGGCTTGGCCACAATACTAATTACAAGGTCCACACCTTTCATATTTGCCGCTCCCATCACTTCTATGCTCTCTGGTGCAAAAAACACCACAGGCGCCGAAAACCTGATGCCTTCCGACTCCTTCGGCCATTTAGACCAGGCGATTATTTCGTTTATCCCATTCTGGGTAACGACCAGCTCGAACGGCTCTTCACGCTGTGCACCGTTATGAATAGCTGGACCCAATATATTTGTTAGATATGGACTGACCAGCTTATCGTCAGTATATTCAGGCGGCTTATAACGACCGGGCCTGCATAGTAGTAAAGCAAAGATAACAATCGCTACTGCCAGGTCAATCAAAAGCCAGTATCTTTTTTTGAATTTCCTTTTTTTGCGAGTTTTCAAACCTGCTCCCGTACCTCAATTAATCGGCAATCAATAATCAATTTCCGAGGCAAAACATCCCTGTTTTGCCAGACTTCGGGAATCTTCGCATCGTGCTTCGATTTCTGCCTTGCTCGAAACCGTTTATGTGATTATAGTGATTTAGACGTTTGGTAAAAGGTTTTTCCAGTCCCGCACCAATTAGGCGTGAGTGTTCGATTGAGTGCTCACGCCGAAGGCCTAAGCTCAATTGGTGTGGGATAGGGCCTTTATAAAAGGACTTTTTACCAGTTTTTTCTTTAAGCTGTGAAAGATTTTTTAAGAATTTTATATATCCTCTATAAAAGAAAGGAAGGTCTGTTAAAAAATGGCGAGTCATTTTGCCGACCGGCTCTTCGAGGCCGTAAAAAGCAAGAAAACTTCTTTGGTCGTCGGCTTAGACCCTGTTTACAGCCGACTCCCATCGGTGATTAAAAACCATCGCGATATGAACGATGAGTTTGATGCCGCTGCTGCGGTGGATGCAATCTTCGATTTTTGCATACAGACGATGCGAATCATTGCACCGATGGTGCCGGCTGTGAAGATAAACATTGCCTTTTTCGAAAAGTATCTCTGGGAGGGCATGGAGACTTACTATGCGTTGATTTCCGAGGCCGACGATTTGGGCCTGGAAATAATCGGAGACGTAAAACGAGGCGACATAGGCCATACCGCGGAGCTTTACGCCGCAGCTCATCTCGAAAATCCGGAATTGACCGGACTGGAGGATACACTTGCTCCCGATGCTATAACCGTCAATGGCTTTGCAGGCCTTGACGGTATCGAGCCTTTTGCACGTATGGCTGACCGGCAGGGCAAAGGCATCTTCGTCTGGGTCCGCTCGAGCAATCCTTCAGCAGCAGCCATTCAGGATTTTGCCGATGCCGACGGTAAAACAATGTACGAAAAGCTCGCCGAAATCATCGCCCAAATCGCCAACGAGCCCGAACGAATCGGAAACCACGGCTACAGTAACGTAGGAATGATAGTCGGCGGTACTACACCGCAGGTCTCAGCCGCTCTGCGCCAAAAGTATGATAAGGTATGGTTTCTTGTGCCGGGCTACGGCTCACAGGGCGCCTCCGCTGCCGACTGTGTCCGGTTCTGCAAGCCCGACGGCACCGG
>JAUXAH010000354.1 GCA_030614945.1 Phycisphaerae bacterium | reverse complement strand
TACATATACGTCCCCCCTCTCACAGACTTATCACGTATACGTACAGACGTTAGCAATTAAGAGTACTGCACCAGGAGCAGCTTCGTTAGCGCTCAGCCATCGGTTTGAAGCTGCCTGTCATTATACTTTTGTTTTATAAATCTGCCCGTACGGCAGGCGACGTCCTTACCAAAATCAAGACACTTACGCATCCCCACATTAAAAGATTTTGCGAATTCGTCCGATTTTACTGCTGAGTATGCAAAGGTTTTTTTGCGAGTCTGACTCTCAGGTACAGGCGCCAAAGTATAAATCGCAGTTGCAAAGCCGGCGAAATAGATTATCAGTAGAACTATAAGTTTACTTCTCCAAGTCCTCATTAGAGGTTTCTCCCTTCCGAAAGAGGCATTTTTATCGGCCGTTCCATCCACCGGCCTTTGACATCCGCCTCTATTAAATTTTAAGATAAAAAGCCACAGATGCCAAACAAAATGCTGCAACAATGTTATTTATTGTCAGTATTCGCTGCCCAATTAGGGGTATAGAGTCCCTCCCACGGGAAGCTGCCTTCTATCAGATACAACCGTTCATCATTCGTGATTGCTCCTCCTAATAAACTTTAACACAAAAATGGCCGCGGTCAAACGCCCGGCAGATTTTTATCCAAAATTTCTTCCAATGTCCTGCAGACAATTGCCGTCTCATCTTCGGTCAGATTATTATAAAACGGCAAAGCGATAGTTCTCTCAGAGATGGCTTCGGCAACGGGAAAATCGCCCTTTTTATAGCCAAATTGCCGGACCATAAAGGGCTGCAGATGGACGGGGGAGAAATAATTGCCGACCTGAATGTTCCGGTTTCTCATCGCTTTTAGAACGCTGTCGCGCTGCGGGCGAGTGAACCTGTCTGCAAGGCGGAGCACAAAGACAAACCAGCTTATATCACACCCAGCCGGCTCGGCGGGCAGTATAAGTCTGTCATCGCCAGCCAGCATTTCCTGATAGCATTTTGCGACCTGTCGGCGTTTGGCCTTGAACTGCTCAATTCTTGAAAGCTGGACAATGCCGAGGGCACAATTGATGTCGCTGAGGCGGAAGTTATATCCCAGCCGTTCGTGACTGAGCCAACTGCCATTCCCACCCCTGCCCTGATTGCGAAGGGACGCGCACATATCCGCCAAATCATCGTCGTCGGTCAAAATCATTCCTCCCTCACCGGTGGTTATCTGCTTATTAGGATAAAAGCCAAACACACTCATCTTGCCGAACGTCCCGACCATTTTTCCATTCAGCGCCGAGCCCAGCGCTTCACAGCCATCTTCGATTACCGCCAGATTGTGTTTTTGAGCAATTTCACAGACCTTATCAAGACCTGCAGGGCTGCCGAAAACCTCTACCGGCAAAATGGCTTTTGTCGCGAGGGTAATCCCGGGTTCGATTTTTGCAGGGTCGATATTCAAAGTTGCGGGGTCCATATCCACAAAGACGGGTGTGGCCCCGGCCATCATAATGGAAGTTGCCGAAGCAATGAAAGTAAATGGTGTAGTAATGACCTCATCGCCGTTGCCAATTCCCATTGCCAGCATACACAAGAACAGTCCGCTGGTTCCGCTATTAACAGCCACCGCCCGCTTTACGCCGATGTAGTCAGCGAAAGCCGTTTCAAATTCCACCAGTTTGGGCCCGAGCGAAAGATTGGGGCTGCGAAGGACGTCAGAGACCGCCTCGATTTCCTTCTCGGTGATATCCGGCCGGGACAAATATATTCGCATAAGGAAACCTCTTCATCAATTAGTGAATCGTGACCCGTGACCCGAACGAGCCACGAGTATTGTACTGCTTGCGACCGATAAATCAAAAACATTTTTATGCGCCGGCACAATCGTCATTCCTGCCCCCACCCTTACAGGAGTAACAATCTTACGGGGTAATGACGGAAAAGAAGTATAAAACCAGAAGGAATTATGGGACGTGGTACTTTAAAGATAGTGGTTTATCAGGCGTAAAGCTGGAAATTGTGATTTCTATGTTAAACAACCTTTGATTTAAGGCCGAATAAAAATACGGTCTAAATACATAGTAACGGGAATCAAGAAATGGCAAAAGGAAAAAACGTCCTGACGACGGGCGACGTGGCCAAGATTTGTAACGTCGCCCCTCGAACAGTCTCGAAATGGTTTGACAGCGGCCAATTGAAGGGTTATCGCATACCCGGCAGTAAGGACCGGCGAATACCCGTCAGCGAGCTAATTCGGTTTATGAAAGCGCATAATATGCCTGCGACAGCCTTTCCGGTCGGCAAAATCCGTGTCCTTGTAGTGGACAGCGACGCCGATGCGGGCTCGGCTTTAGCCGATACTTTGCGAACCAGGGCCGATTACGAAGTGCAAACCGTGCGGAGCAGTTTTGAGACGGGTGTAGTCGCCCAGAAATTTGCTCCACACGTTCTATTGGTAAGCCTTTTGGCTGAAAGCATAGATGCGACGGACATTTGCAAAAGCATCCGTACCAACGAGGATTTGCAGACCATCAAAATTATAGCGCTTGCGAACCAGTTAAGCGATTCCGAGTCTGCCGCCCTGCTGCAGAAGGGCTTTGACGGGTATATATCCAACCTTGGCGATGCCGGCGAAGCTATCAAGAAGATTGAAGAAGCAACGGCGATTAT
>JAUXAH010000635.1 GCA_030614945.1 Phycisphaerae bacterium | reverse complement strand
GGTATAAACCGGTTACATTGGTTACATACTAGACCGGGAACATGGGTGACAGTTGCTAACATAGGCGGTAAGGAGGACCTTGCCAATGCCCTGGAAAGAGACCTGTCCCATGGACGAACGCTTGAAGTTTATTGCCGATTGCCTGAAGGATGAGTGGAGTCTGTCTGATCTGTGTCAGTACTATGGTATCAGTCGTAAGAGCGGTTACAAGTGGTTGGCCAGATACCTGGCCGAAGGGCCGTCCGGGTTGCATGATCGCAGCCGGGCACCCAACCATCACCCCAACGCAGTACACAAGATGATTCAAGACCGGATTGTAGCCTTCCGAGCTGAACACCCTCACTGGGGTCCGCGCAAGTTGGTACACCGCCTGAGGCAACTGGAGCCCGACACCCGGTGGCCAGCGCCCAGCACGGTGGGAGAGATCCTCAAGCGGTACGGCTTGACGGTGCCCCGTCGCCGTAAACGGCGTACACCACCTTATGCCCAACCATTCCGGGAAGGTTTGCAGCCCAATGATGTGTGGTGCGCTGACTTTAAGGGGTGGTTCCGGACACAATCCGGCACACGTATCGATCCCTTGACCATTTCCGACGCGGTGAGCCGTTACTTGCTGCGCTGTCAGGCCCTGATGCGGCCAACCAGCACCACCGCCCAGGCCGTTTTCACGGCTGCTTTCCAGGAGTTTGGCCTGCCTGCGGCCATACGCACCGACAATGGCGCGCCTTTTGCGTCCACTGGGCTGGGGGGATTGTCGCGCCTGTCGGTATGGTGGCTGCGTCTGGGGATTTTGCCCGAACGCATCCGGCCGGGGCACCCAGAGGAAAATGGCCGTCACGAACGCATGCACAGAACCTTGAAGCAGGCCACCGCCCAGCCGCCCCGTGCCACCCCCAAGGCCCAACAACAGGCCTTTGATCGGTTTCGCACAGAATACAACCAGGAACGGCCTCACGAGGCCCTTGACATGCAGACCCCAGCCCAACACTACCAACCTTCGCCGAGGCCATTTCCAGCGCGCCTGCCCGAAATGGAATATCCATCCGGGTATCTCGTACGAAGGGTCCGGTCTAATGGCCAGATCAGATGGCAGGGAAGACTGATCTTCGTCAGTGAAGTCTTGATCGGACATAGCGTCGGACTGATCGAAGTCGATAACGGAACCTGGCGCCTGGACTTTGGCACCCTTAAACTGGCTCTCTTTGACGAAAAAACCGAAAAATTCAAACCGATCCAACTGTGAACAAGAATACAAAACTGTTACCTATGTCCCCGGATCAATCTGTTA
>JAUXAH010000572.1 GCA_030614945.1 Phycisphaerae bacterium | reverse complement strand
GGAAATCAAGACCCTGATTCAAAAGGTATTTGAGGATACAGAAAAAAAATAGAGCAGGCGGTCTGTGCAAATCTCGTGGTTGCCTGTTAGTAACTTATCGCAATAATATCAGGTTCTTTGTGCAGTGGAAATCGTCAGTTTCACCTTTTCTTCTTTATCATTTCTTCCATCCCAGTATATCATATAGTGACCTGTTGAAACTGTTTCGTTTGCCAGAGTCACAGAGTCAAGCACCGTCCCCGAATCCCTGGTACCATCATACCTAAAATGGGGTGAATGTCAATAGTTATGTATTATGTCCCCTGAATTTGCCGAATTTGTAGAGTTCGCTGTGTGAAGGGGTATCAAGACGGTGTGTGCGTACGAGCGAGAGTCCGGCGTCACCCGCCCAACAGCGCCGGACATCTCTGCTATTTCACAAACTACCAGTTTCCCAACCCAGGCCGCTCAGCCTTCAACTCCACGCCGTGGTAACCACCGTAGGGATCGTTGAAGACGCTCTGGATCTTACAGAAGGAGCCCCAGATTTGCTCGCCACCGTGGGCCGCACAGTTGTAGTCCTCTGTCGGCTTAGCGACGATCTTGACGAACCAAGTCCACTTATGCTCTTTGCCATCGTCACCGATGTAGGTGCCTGATTGATGGTTGGTCACCCAGGCGCCGGAGCCGATGTAGGTGTCATAGCCCCAATGCCGATCGAGCTTGCCGTCTCCGTCGCAGTCCTTATTGGAGAGCCAGGCATCGTTCCACTTCATGATCAACTTGACATCGCAGTAGTCACCGCCTATTTCCCGATCGTAATCACAGTATCGGCCGTTGAAGATGTGTGCCTGGTAGTTATAGCCGAACTTGTCGTAGCCCAACACAAGGGGGTTTCCGGCAGAATCGAAAAGCCCATCTTGGATGGTGGCGCAGTCATCTGCGGTTGCAACTGGAGGTATCGCCAGCAGAGCGAGTGCTGCCAGCATAACCATTAGCTTCTTCATTCCTTCTCACCTCCTTTTATTCTGATGGGGTAGTAGGTCAATCAGACGGGTCGGTTCGGCCGGTGCTAAGAGCAGGCGCCAGCACCTTATGAAATACCACCCATTTGGACGTCATAAAAAAACCAGGACCTACCACCCTTGGGACGGGCGAATTTCGGTTAACTCATAGATTAACGAAGTGTATCAATCTACGACTATAACTATCCATCCCAAGCAGCCAACAACTCTGGGAGAGAACTACCTCCTTTCAAATTGTCTAATGAGCTTCTAATTCTTCCTAAATCGTTATTACTTACATGAGTATAATTTTCCGTAGTTTTAAAATGCTTGCTTGGGGAGGGTGTTTGGCAATTTAACATTTTATCTCTTCCCCCCACCAGCCACATTGGTGAAAATGTAGGTGAATAAAAAAACGAGGGCAGCACATCTTTTTTTCCTTTCACTACCCTCCAAATGTTATTGTAAGGAATGTCAAAAATTTG
>JAUXAH010000097.1 GCA_030614945.1 Phycisphaerae bacterium | reverse complement strand
TTCGACTCAAACGCGCATATTCACGCCAATTATAGAGGCGCGTCTTTTTTGCCCCCGGCCAGCAGGCCAAGCCAAATTTAATTGTTAGGAAATGGTTTATGATGAATAATCAACTACCAACTGTCTTCTGCCCTCTGTCCTTTGTCCTCTGTCCTCTGTCCTCTGTCTTCTGTCCTCGGCGGCTCTACATCTGTCGAGAACGCTCTACAAATCGACCCTTTTTATGCAAAACAAACCCAATTTCCAAAAAAGTCAAATGAATGTAAATCCATATAATACAAGGGATTATGAAAATAAATCCGATTGGACACTTGGTAAAAACAAACCCAATTCAAACCCAATCAAACCCAATTTGCCAGAGGGTAAAATTGATGCAAAGTGTGTAGTTACAAAGGATTATGAAGAAAAATGCGGATAAGGGCTATGAAAAAACAAACCCAAAACAAACCCAACCTGTAGTGAGCTTGCCTGTCCTGAGCTTGTCGAAGGGGTCGAACCTATTTCCGAAAAGCCAAAATGAACGCAAGTGCTGTTTTAACAAAGAATTATAACAATGAACAACGAACAATGAACAATGAACTATTATTCAAAACAAACCCAATTCAAACCCAATTTCAAACCCAGCGCCTGCTCATTCACCGAGCCAAGCCCAAATTCTTTAATGTTCCATGCAAAAATAGTTTGACAGGTCCAGCGGAATGGCTAAAATGCGTGTTTTTCTGTGGTACAATGAGAGTGTTTCTATGAAGAGCTTTATGGCAAAGAAAGAGCAGGTCGAGCATAAGTGGCTGCTTGTCGATGCCGACGGGGCCGTTCTGGGCAGAATGGCTGCGAAAATCGCACCTATACTGATGGGAAAGACCAAGCCCACATATACGCCTCACGTCGATACAGGCGACTACGTGATTGTGGTAAATGCTGAGAAAATAAAGGTTACCGGCAAAAAAGCTCAGGTGAAGGAGTATGACTATTACACGCATTTCCCCGGCGGCCATAAATTCGTCAGCTTTGCCGATATGATGGCAAAGAAACCTGGAAAGGTAATTGAATTAGCGGTAAGGCGAATGCTGCCGAAGAATAAGCTCGGCAGAAAAATGCTGAAAAAACTGAAGGTTTATCGCGGCCCGGAGCACAATCACCAGGCCCAAACACCCGAAAAGATAGAGCTGTTTTAACTTTAAGAAAGATTGCAAATTATGGCAGAGACCAAAACTGACAATCCTGCTGCTAAGGCGACTGCGAAGAGGGCGGCGAAAAGGCCGCAACCGTCGCAAAAACCAGCTAAGAAGGGACCTAGTCCAGGCGGTTACTACTGGGGTACAGGCAGGAGAAAGAGCGCTGTCGCGCGAGTTAGAATCAAACCCGGCAAGGGCAAATTGCTCATTAACAAAAGGGAGCTTGCAGATTTCTTCCCTCGAGAACAGGATAGAAAAGCAGTCCTGGCTCCTTTGAAGACAGTTGAGGGTGAAAAATCATTCGATGTCTTTGTCAATGTCCGAGGCGGCGGGACTTCCGGACAAGCGGGTGCAGTGTTGCTGGGGATTGCCAGAGCATTGAAAATCTATGATGAAAACTATATCCAGGCGCTGCGCGATGGGGGGCATCTTACCCGTGACAGCAGGATGGTCGAAAGAAAGAAGCCGGGCCAAAGGGGCGCAAGGAGGAAATTCCAGTTCTCGAAGCGTTAATTTGCGTTATTCTGTTTGGATTGTTACAATAGCCGCCGAGAGCAAATCTTGGCGGCTGCTTTTTTGGGAAGGAAATATTATGGTACGAGTTGCGATAATCGGAGCAAGCGGATATACCGGCGTCGAATCAATCGAAATCATTCTGCGCCATCCCGAAGCTGAGCTTACTTATCTTACGGCGCTCGAGTCCGAATGTGGTCGCGCCGAAGATGTTTTCGGGCAGTTGAAAGGCCGATGCGATATACAAATCGAGCCGTTGGATTTTGATAAGCTCACCGGTCTGGCCGATGCCGCTCTTTGCTGTTTGCCCCATAAGGTCTCTATGGAATTTGTACCTAAACTGCTGGACGCCGGGCTAAAAGTGATTGATTTCAGTGCGGATTATCGGCTCAAGGACCCCAAGGTTTACGAGAAGTTCTACAACGTAAAGCATATTGATACTGCTAATCTGTCGCGGGCGGTATTCGGATTGCCGGAATTGTTCCGCGAGCAGATAAAGGGCGCCGATTTAATCGCCAATCCCGGCTGTTTCCCGACAGGGGCATTGCTGGCCATAGCGCCGCTGCTTAAAGAAGGCCTTGTTGAAACAGACTTGATTATTGTCAATGCGGTAACCGGTGTATCCGGGGCGGGGAGAAATCCTTCGAGCAAATTTCATTTTCCGAATATGAATGAAAACCTGTTTGCTTACGGAATCGGCACGCACCGCCATATGCCGGAGATGGAACAAATCGCCAGCGAAATTGCCGGCTGCGACGTCCAGATGCTGTTTCAGCCGCACGTGGGACCTTTTGACAGGGGAATCCTCTCGACGGTTTATTGCCAGCCCAAAGGTAAGGTGGACTGCGAAAAATTGGCTGAGCTTTATGACAAGTTCTATTGTTGCGAACAATTTGTGCAGATATGCAATGACGCTCCGGCTGTTAAAGATGTCGCCGGGACGAACTATTGCCATATCTTTGTAACGGTTGTCAAAGGACGAATTGTAAGTTTTTCAGCAATTGACAATCTGGTAAAGGGTGCATCAGGCCAGGCAGTTCAGAATATGAATATTGTTTTCGGGCTCGAAGAGAGCTTAGGTCTGTCGTAGGGGTAATAATGGCTGCCGATGTACTGAAAGTTGCGACGTGTCAGTTTGCGGTCGGGCGTTCTATAAAGCGGAATAGTCGGCAAATCTGCGAATTTTTGTGCAAATCGGGCAAGGCCGGTGCCGACATAGTTCATTTTTCCGAGTGTGCCCTTAGCGGCTATGTGGGTACCGACTTTCCGACATTCGACGGGTACGATTGGGCACTGTTGAAGGAAGAGACCGAGAAGATTATGGCGCTTGCGGCCAAACTTGGCCTTTGGGTTGTGCTGGGCAGTACGCACAAATTGACCCCCAATAAAAACGTTCGGGGGCAGGCCGGGCCGAACAAACCGCACAACAGTCTGTACCTGATAGGGCCGGACGGCAAAATCGTTGACCGCTACGACAAGAGATTTTGCATCAGGGCCGAATTACGCCGTTATACGCCGGGCAATAGATTTGTGAACTTTAGCGTTAATGGCGTAAAATGCTCACTGCTGATATGCTTTGATTTGCGGTTTCCGGAGATTTACAGGCAGTTGTATAAACAAAAAGTCAATTGCATTTTCCAATCGTTTTACAACGCCCGGCAGAAGGGGCCAAGTGTGCACACTCATATTATGCGACAGACGATGCAGTGCCGGGCGGCGACGAATTATTTCTGGGTGAGTATGGCAAATTCAAGCGGGTACTATTCGCCGTATTCATCGTGCATAATTGCGCCGGACGGCAAAATTGCCCGCCAGCTCAAACGCAATCGGGCCGGCGTGATGGTCAATACGGTCGAAATGAAAAAGAAATTCTACGACCCAATGGCTGATTTTAGAGATATGGTGATTAGGGGAGTTCTTAGCAATGGCCCGAAAGCAATTAAAGACCGGCGCTCAAGAAACACAACAAGTCTTTAGACAGCAGTCATGTTCCAGCGCAAAAAACGCTTGGCTAAAAGAGCTATTTTGGTTTATAATTATAGAATAGGTGAACGTTCCTATTTTGTTCTGTTTATTAAAGGACTAAGAAATGCCCGATAGATCGAAAGATTGGCTGGCGCAGGCTAAACGGGATTTAAATCACGCAGTACATGCCTGCAAAGATAATGACTTTGAGTGGTCCTGTTTCAGCGCCCAGCAGGGCGCAGAAAAAGCAGTCAAGGCTGTTTTTCTTTATCTGCATGGTGAAGGTTGGGGACACTCGGTCTATGCCTTGCTAAAGGCCCTCAATGAGAAGGTGAAAGTGCCACAGAAGTTGTTAGAAGCTGCAAAGATTCTGGATAAGCATTATATTCCCACGCGTTATCCTAATGGTTTTGAACGTGGGATTCCTGCCGATTATTACACGAAAAGAGAGGCTCAAGAGGCGATCAAAAATGCCAGAGAAATCATCAAATTTTGCAAAAGTTTTCTTCGCCGATAAAGACAAGGTTCTACGTCAGTTAAAAGATTACGCCAAAAAACTCAAGCGGACCTCGCCGGAGGTAGAAAAAGTAGGATTGTTTGGCTCTTACGTCACCGACACTTTCGGCCCGGCAAGCGACGTTGACCTTTTGATAATTCTAAAGCAGAGCAGCAAATGCTTCCTGGACAGAATCCCTGATTATATTCCGGACAACCTGTCAGTAAGCTGTGACGTCTTTCCCTATACCAGCGAAGAAGTCGAAAGAATGAAAAAAGATTACAATTTATGGCTCCGCCATATTCTTAAAGAGGTCGTCTGGCTTTAATGGTAAAAAACAAGCATAAATTAAACAAGTTTTATCAAAAATTAATCAAGGAGGAAAATATTTCCCATAAAAAGGCACTTTCTATATATGAAGCACTGCACAAAGAAGCCGTTGCGTTGGGCGTAATCAGCCACGAGAATATTTGGGACGGCTTCGAAGCCGTCCTCCGAATCGCTAGGGTAATAAACAAGGTGGGTACGTGAAAGAAGTTATTTCAGCAGGAAGGCACAAAAATGAGCAACAGTGAGGATATGATCATGGGAGAATTGGAGTTTCTTCGACATATCGTACGTGAAACCGCGAGGATGTCGTACCCAGGAAGGTTCGGCGGGAAGCTTAGAGGAGGTGCTAAAGAAGCCATCCAAGAACATTTTGAAAATGTATATCCAGGCAAGCTTCAGGTACAGATAGCAAACTACGAGGTATGGCACAAAAAACGGGTTAATCAACTCAGTCATGTGATCAAAAAGGGAAATTACAGGCAGGACGAAAACGATACATCTTTTGCGCTTTCGGCAAAATTGGTCAACACTTTTATGCATCAACTTATGAAATATGATAGATTTCGGTATCTCTACAAGAGTTTGCATCTGCCGTTAGACAGAACTGTGTTTCAACGTCTTTGTAGGGCCGAGAATGGCCATAACGAATTACATTATCTGCGAGAGCTTGTAGAGCCCTTCACAGAGCATGCTTACCGTTTCGACGCGAATACATACGCGCAAATTCAAGAAAGACTGTGGGGAGTGGTGAACTATTTCAATGATAACGTTCTTACAGAAAATCAGATATGTTCGAGAATCGACCTAAATTGCCTACTTTGGTGATGACAGGATGATTAGAGAAAAACAATGGCTAATAATACTATTACTGCAGCTAAAGGGTTTTTGGCGGCGGGGGTGCAATGCGGGATTAAGAAATCAGGCAAGTCTGACCTGGCACTTCTTGTCTGTCCAGCCGGTGCGAAGGCGGCGGCGGTCTTTACAACTAACAAAATTGTATCGGCAGCAGTAGAGGTGAGCAAAAAGCATATAAAAAGCCCCGGCATTTCGGCGGTGGTTGTCAATTCGGGCAATGCCAATACGTGCACCGGCCAGGCAGGTGTCAAAAACGCAATAACAATGTGTGCGAAAACAGCGTATTTCGTGAAGCGTGAAGCGTATCTCGAACGACATACGAAATACGAGAGACGAGAGACGAAGGAGGAGGGACGAAATGTCCTGGTTGCTTCTACGGGTATTATTGGGGAGCAATTGCCCATTGAGAAAATTACTGCCGGCATTTCAAAGGCAGCGGCGAAGCTTTCAGCTTCATCTAAAGCCGGGCTGGATTTCGCGAAGGCGATAATGACAACCGATACTAAGCCAAAGCAAGCCGTCCGTAGGCTCGAAATTTCCGGCAAAAAAATTACCATAGCCGGTGCGGTCAAAGGAGCCGGTATGATTGCTCCTAATATGGCGACGACACTTTGTTTTATTACCACCGATGTCGCTATAACAAAACCACTGCTGGCGAGAGCTTTGAAGACCGCTATCGGAAATTCGCTGAACAAACTAACCGTTGATGGCCACCAAAGCACGAATGATACGGCGATAATTCTTGCCTCCGGTCTGGCTGGCAATCGCCCGATAGTGAGCCGATGTCCGCGATATAAGAGATTCGCTATGGCATTGTCGGATCTGTGTGATGATTTAGTCAAACAGATGGGCCTCGATGCCGAAGGTGCAACGCGGATGTTCAAGGTCGTTGTCGAAGGTGCGGCTACAAAGGCCGATGCTGCAAGAGCGAGCAGGGCGATAGCCGATTATCCGCTGGTAAAATGCGCGGTCAACGGCGGCGACCCAAATTGGGGCAGAATTATCTGTGCAGTCGGTTCAGCAGGCGTAAAATTGAACCCAAATAAGCTCTCCTGTAAACTCGGCAGTATAACCGTCTTTAAGAACGGTGCCCCTAAAAAGTTTGACGCAAAAAGGGCCGGTAAAATCGTTTCGCAAACCGAACACACAATAACGGTGGATTTGGGAATAGGAAAGCAAAGTGATTTTTGCTACGGCTGCGATTTAAGCGCCGAATATGTTACAATCAACGCGGACTACCATACGTAACAGTGGATAAGTGTGTAAGCGCTCTTGTGCTCTTCTTTTTTATTTGGATTTACCACAACAAAACACTTGAAGAACATCTCTGTTTGGTTAAACTGCACGCAATCTTATGTATTTTATGCACATAAGGATGTGTGTGTAGAGAAAATATAGTTAAAGTCTACAAGGAGCAGTAAAAGTGAAATTTTTTAAGCACTCTGTCGCATTTTTGGTTTCGTTCTTTGCCTTGAACTCGACGGTCTTTGCGTCGCAAGTCCGCGAAGCAGCCGCTGCAACCGGCATCCCCACGGCGTGGTGGGG
>JAUXAH010000660.1 GCA_030614945.1 Phycisphaerae bacterium | reverse complement strand
AATTCCATCGGCTCTTCAATACGCATAAAATCATACACCAGCGCAACCGTATCCGTATCACGGAGAAGATATACGGATTTAGTCAGCTTAAGTTTTTCCAATTCATAATCAAAATGCAGTCCGGTATCCCGACGGAATTGCACAAGATGCGTGAAACCTTCCGGTGCGAATTTGTCGCTGAATTCGAAGGTTGAAAGATTAAACACCTTGCCTTTAGATATCACCATCTCCAGGCATTTGGCCAGCGCCATTATCCTGTTGGCCGGCGGGTTAAGCGAGCCGATGAGCAGGCCGTGATACCCTCTGGTATTGCAGCCGACAATCGTTGATGATGCATAGCCGCCACGTTCATTAGTTAACAGCCATTCTTTGGTTAATAAATTCTCAATCGGCTCATCCTTGGTTGATATCGATACAATCGCTGTGTCGTTGGCTTTTTGCAGTGTCAACACAACTTTACTCCAAAGAAAAATGGCAGATAGGAATAATTGTCGATTTCCGATTGTCGACTACCTATTGAGAATCGAAAATTGGAAATCGCTAAACGCTATACGCTACACGCTGCCTGGAACAGCGGCTGTGGAGATTATCCAACACGTTCATAAAGTTTATATAAGAATCGTAAGGTGAGTCATACGGATTAAAGTATTTATGTACATCACCGTCGGCAAAGTATTTTGTACACATATAATAAAAATGGTCTGATGCCTGCAGTTTGCGCCAGTCTGCGATGATTCTTTCGTCGCCGGTTTTCTTGATTCTCTTTTCAAGCCGATAAAGCTCATGAATGGCATTGGATTGCATTGCGTTTCCAAGCCAGGCCGAGAGGTCTCTCTCGGTATCGGCCCAGCTTATCAGATGCGGCACATCAACCGTGCCGACGGGCTCATAAGATTGAGCTATCTCGCCGGGGGTTTTGAAATCGTTGTCCGGATGCCTTAGAACCTTTTCCGGCAGATGCCGCATAAAATCGAATATGCCTGTGTCCTTCCATTGGTGTTCGCCGAATGTCTCATAATCCAGAAACAGGTTGACCACGTTGCCGTTGACATCGTTTATCCATCGGGCGAATTTATCTGCCGTCAAAGGCCACTCCGACCAGTCCCGGTTGGAAAATCTAAAGGCAATATCGTCGCTGAGGGAATAGTTCTTCAGCAGGAGCTTTAGCTTGCTGCAGCCTTCGGGACGATAGACA
>JAUXAH010000109.1 GCA_030614945.1 Phycisphaerae bacterium | reverse complement strand
CATCGCAAAAAAACCATCCCGCCGGAGGCAGCTTTGCGACTTGCGCCGTTCGCTGAGGAATCCGCAACCAAGATTTTTGCAACCGTTATCGACTCACCTCCGATTGACGGGTTTGTGCCCTGGGTCGCTGTTGCTGTTACTGATAAGCGTCATGACTGGTTAGATATGATATTCGATGCCAATGACACAAACTCTGTCGATGGCAATTATCTGGCTGCCAATCCCGAGGCCGACTATGCCGTCGGTATCTTTGACACTGGTGCCAGTGGTCACGTAATGGCGCACGATGCAGCTACGCAGGCCGGTCTTTCCGGTAGTTATCTAACTTCAACTATGCTTGAAATCATCGGTGTCACCGGCTCGGTCTGGGCCTGGGTGAGCCAGCCGATAGGCATTTTTGTTGATGGAATCGGGGCGATAGAACCTAACGGCCTGCTCTACGATACTTCGGGGATGGTCGGCGAGTGGAATACCGCTATTGACGTTGGCGACGCAGTAGAATCACCGAATTTGCCCACGGTCATTGGTTCACCCCTGTCGGTTTATTTTGCGGCTGACTTCCGCAACGACCAGCAAATCACAGTCACCCATAACGGTGAAGATTTCAACAGTCCCGACATATTCTTCTACGAGCTGTCAGACCCCTGCTGCCCGAGCTATCCGAACAGAATACCTCTGGAACTGCGTCCGTCGTTCGGCGCTTTTGGTGTTCAGTATGTTTTCGACCCTTTTGATTTGTTGTTGTCCCCCGTAAGCCCTTCCGTAATAATGGGGTCGGGCTTGCAGCCACTGCAGAGCGTCTTTTTTGTGCACAGTGTGGACCTTTACGAAAACGGAAAAAGTGCAATTGACAAAGACCGCTTTATGCTTGACACAGGTGCGCAGGTTACCGTCATCGGCTCAAGGATAGCAGCGCGTCTGAAGCTTCACCCGGATCATCCCGATTTCGAGGTTGAGGTACAGGGAGTTACCGGCGATAGCATCACGGTCCCGGGCTTTTACATCGACGCGCTCGAAATACCTGCCATTGGCGAATGGCTCTCGTTCACAGACGTGCCGGTCATTTTCCTTGACGTTTTTTCTCCGGAGGGTGGGACGCTGGATGGCATAATCGGGATGAACCTTTTCGTTGAGCTTAACTTTGTCCTTCGCGGCGGTGGAATGTTCTTGCAGGAGGACCCACGCATCGAATTCGGGCCCATACCATATCACATTGTTGCAGACATAACTCCAAGAGGAGGTGATGGCGTGGTTGATTTCTTAGACCTGGACATCTTTGCTAAATCCTGGCTTGCAACAAAAGAACCTCGCTCGGCCAATTGGAACCCAAAATGCGACATTGCGCCGACCTCGAATCCTGATGGGAGCATCAATTTCCTTGATTTTGCCACGCTGGCTGAGCATTGGTTTGAAAGCAACTAACCATAAGGGTACTGCAATCTTTCCAGGCCTCAGCATCTCGGATTTCTCAAACCAGGCTATCATTTGACATAGCTGCCGCTTAAGAATATGATTATACCATTATTGCTTTGCGGAGATTGCCAATGAGAGTTCTAATTGATTTTATATATTTGCTGGCCGCCGCAGCTTACAGCCCTGTGGTTATATATCGGGCCATCAGGCACAAACGCTACCGGACCGGCTGGGCACAGCGATTCGGCAGAATTATTCGCAAAGACCGTGCACTAAAAGAATGCATCTGGCTCCACGCCGTCAGCGTAGGAGAGGTCAATGCAGCCAGGACCATCATCGAAGAGCTTCAAAATAGATTCCCGGATTTCGAAATCCTAATCAGCACTACCACCGACACCGGCTTCGCACGTGCAACCGCATTATTTGCTGAAAATCTATATGTGTTTTACTTTCCATTTGATTTGTCCTGGGTAATGCGCCGTGCCTTCCGCAAAATTCGCCCGGCAATCTGTCTGCTGATGGAACTGGAAGTCTGGCCTAATTTTCTTAGTATCGCACAGCAGTTAAACATACCTGTTGTTGTAGTCAATGGCCGAATAAGTAACAAAAGTTTTGCCAGATACAAAAAAATAAAGCCAATCGCTAAAAGAATCTTTCGGAAAATTACGCTCGTTCTCGCCCAAACAGACGAATACGCTCAGCGCTTCAAAGAAATCGGCTGCTCGGATGAAAAAGTAATTGTTACCGACTCGCTAAAATACGACACCGCTCAAATCACCGACAAAGTCGAAGGTGCGGATGCCCTTGCCGCTCAGCTTAATATTGAAAATCAAAGATTATGGGTCGCAGGCGCCACCGGAAACGATGAAGAGCAGATCCTGCTCGACGTCTATCAGAACTTAAAACAACAGGACCAATTCAGTGACCTGCGGCTCGCAATTGTCCCCCGCAAACCAGAAAGATTTGACGAAGTGGCACAACTAATAGAGCAAACTTCTCTGCCCTTAATCCGCTACAGCCAGCTAAAAGATAAAACTGCCCCACCGGTAACCAGCGACCAGGCGATAATTTTTGGCGACACTATGGGCGACTTGCGAAAATTTTACTCGCTTGCAACTATAATTTTCGTCGGCCGTTCACTTGTGCCAATGGGCGGCTCCGATATGATAGAGGCAACAGCTCTCGGCAAATGCACCATATTCGGCCCACACGCCTTCAATTTCAAACAAACCGTTGACGCACTTCTGGCCGACCAGGGCGCTATTATGGTTAAAGACGAAGAAGACTTGTTACGCACAATGCAAAAATGCCTTAGTGAGCCGGATTTCGCTCGAAGAATTGCCCGCAATGGCCGGGAAGTAATCAAGAAAAACCAGGGCGCAACCGCCAAGGCTATCGAACAAATCGCAAAATATCTGAACACCGCTTAACAAAGTGAGAGAACTGACCTGCCTTCCGCAATGCCAACGAAATAGAACATAGGTCTGAAAATTGATTATGTAAGCATTAACAGTTCAGACTCGGCAGAAAAATAAATCCTCCAATAGCAGCCAACAATGCGCAAATAGAAATTAACCCAGCAGCTAATACCACAGGTTGAGATTTGTTTTTTGTCTGGATAAAAGCACGAAGTCCACACCAAACTGCAAAAATGTACATAGCGCGTATAACCAGCCAAAACATATTTTCTCTGGGAAACAGTTTCCAACCGATTGTTAGCTTTAATATCCATAGCCACCAAGACTCTGGCCCACCCCAATGAAAGATAACTGGTAAAAAGAGAGAAAGACCAAACAATATTAAAGAAGACCAGCTCAAAAAGAGAACTCTATTGGAGCGCATGACTATATAAAGTTCATTAACTTTGAAAAAGTTGTGCGTTTTCATTGATCGATCTCCTTAATCTGGGATTTCCCTATGAGTTAATCCTCTCTTGATATTGGTATAGTTCTTTGCCATAAGATTAGTACCTGCCTTGCAGCCGCTGGGCCTCTTTTCTAATAGAATATTAAATCTGTCTCGAAAACTCAAGATTTCCAACTTCATTTTGAAACTATTTCAGCCGCCATAGTAGCAAAAACACGAATTTGGCCACTGATTATCGTTTCTTTGACGTACCTCAACCAGCGTCCGGAGTCTGAGAATCAAGTCTTGCAGCAACTCTTGGCATCAACCAAAAAAGGGGGGCAAGCGAATTTTGTTGGGTAAGAATCGCTTGCCCCCTTGGAGGGTTTGAGTTTTCGCCGCGGTTTTACGGCGCGACAATCGTATCGAACGTCTCGACGTTGAGCGAGGCGTTGTAGGTCTGGCCGCTCTTTACCACGTCGGTGACGGTGAAGGTGTACGTGCCGCCGTTCTTCTTCGGGGGCGACTCGATCAGGACCGTGCCGTCGGGCTGTTCATAGGGAAGATCGGGAATCTTGGCCTTACCGAGCAGAGCAGTCGTTACCACTTGACGCTGTTGTTGTGCCCAGACTTTGTCGAGTGTGATTTCGAGATACAGACAATCGGATTTTTCAACCAGCTTGATGCCGGTCAAGACTATGGGGTGATTAGGCTCGGTTGCCCTTCTTCACAGGGCAACGGTTTGCGTAGTCGGCGCGATTTTCCGCATCCGCCCGGCGCGATGGGTTCGGCTGTTATCTTCGGTGTTCGCCATCCAACAGCAGCTTGACTGCTGTGGCGAGATGTCTCAGCCGGGTGTCTCGGCCTGCGGGAGGAAGATGACCCAGCGGCTGTCCCGGCTGCGATTTGCCCGTACTGACCAGGGGACAAGTGTCAGTTCGACCCGTTTGCCGCCAGCGAGTCCGGGCAGTCGAAGAACGTGGATGCCATCCAGAAGTTCCGGATGCCACTCAAGGCGGACCTGCTTGATGAGATCTTGCGGCTTGATGGTAACGCTTGCCTCTTCCACGGGGAAGTCCACATCCTCTTGCTCCAGGCAAAACAGCACGGGCCCGCGGGCAAAGACGACCTGTCCGGCGTTGGCCTTGACGCGAGGATCGGGAAGAATCATTCGAATCGGCATCTCAAGCGCCAGGTGAACTGTATCGCCTCTCTTCCACGTGCGATTGATGACGAGGTAGTCGCCTGCTTCGGCACGTTTTTTGTTCCGGCCCGGCCATTCTGCGGCTGCCTTCTCGCACCAGCCGGGAATCCGGAGGCGCAGCTTGAATGGCGTTGGCTGATTGCCGTCAAAGCGAACGGTGACGTCTCCTTTGTGCGGGTACTGTGTCTGAACAGAGAGGGATACTTGCCTGCCATCAGCCAAGGTATGATTCACCTTGGCTTCAGTGTAGAGGTTAATGAACAAGCCCTCGTTGTCATAAGAGAAGACGTACTCCGGCAGAGCACCGAGAAAGCGCCAACAGTTAGGCATGCAGCATGTTGTCCGGTTGATATTCGGCAGCATACATCGCGCTGTGGCCGGGCGGTGCCAATGGTCCGTTCTCTCGCTCTGGTCTCCCACCACCCGCATAGGGTTGTAGTAGAATGTCCCGAGACCGTTCAGTGCAATAGCGCCGAGATAGTGGTTGTAAAAAGCATTCTCGATCACGTCGAAACAGCGACTCTCGCCGGTAATGGCATGCATGCGCCACGAGAACATGATCATGGCCACCGTCGCACAGGTTTCCCCCATCGAGCGATGCTGGTGGTCGCGCGTGTGGGGCAGATCGTAGGCTGTTGTTGAGATGCTCTCGCCGTGGGAGCCGATGGCGCCTGTTATGTACATGCGCGTCTGCACGAGCTCTTTCCACAGACCCGGAAGATGCCGGACCATGTCTTCACTACCGGTCTGAAGGTAAAGGTCTGCCATACCGGCCAGCAGATAGCCTACACGGACGGCGTGGAGTCCGCCGCCGGCTTTGATATCTGCCACTTTGGGCGTGACTTTGCACAATTTCTTCGTCAGAATGACGGAAAAATCGAGGTACCTGGCCTCTTCGGTCGCGCGATACAGGCGAAGGAGTCCCAGCTCATACTCTGAGTGTTCGTTCAAAGCGGCTTTTTTGAAGTATGGATTACCGTTCTCGTATTCCTTGATCAAGTAGTCCGCCCAACGGCAGGCGGCATCCAGCAGATTCCGTTCGCCGGTGGCGCGATAGTGAGTTGTGGCGGCCTCGAAGAAATGGCCGGCTATGTAAAGATCATGCCGAACGCTTGGATCGAACCGCTTTTTCGGAGGAACCTGTGTATTTATGTATCCGTCGTCATGCTGGCATTTAAGGATCAACGCGGCAATCTGGTCAATGGCTTTCTTCAGCTTCTGATCGCCGGTTCGTGCGTACACGTACGAGGCGCCTTCCAGCCATTTGTAGAGGTCTGAATCGGCTGCGAGGCGATTGGCCTCGGGCGGCAATGGTTTGCCTGCGGCTCTGGCCTCAAAGCCTTTGGGAATGGGGCTTGTAAGGCCGAGCAGAACACTTCTCAAGTTTCGTTCGATTCGTTGGCCCAGATAACCTGAGACATTGACCTGACGCAACGGCACAGGGCGGCACTTCGCATGTTGGGCGGGCCAGTCGGCGGCGCAATACGTGTTTGTCTTTTCTTGCGGTCCTTGCGCACTTATTTCACTCGAACCGACCGAAAACGCCAGAATGAGGCCAACCGTGATCATCTTGTTTATGTTGTGCATTTGAATCCTACATTTCCCTATGAGTTAATCCTCTCTTGATATTGGTATAGTTCTTTGCCATAAGATTAGTACTTGCCTTGCAGCCGTTGCGCAGCGGCTGCAAGGCAAGCGGACCGGGATGTGGCAGGGCCCGGGATTTCCTGCCCTTCGAAGGCCTAAATGGGCAGCTCGCCACATCCTGACATTCACAAACGGCTGATACCGAGTCGCCCGTCTGTAACGACAGGGCCTTCATAGGGATGCCGCTGACGAATGATTCGTCCGTTACCTTATTATAACTTAAGATAGAAAGGATTTCACTATGATTATTATCTCGTGATGACCCATTTTTGCAAGGGTTTTGGCCATAAGCAATGATTTTTGAATAAGTTGTGTCATTCTGATGCATATTATCGCTCAGGCAGGTTAGAATTTTTCTTCTCTGTTGACAAAAACTACCCCATCCTGAGCTT
>JAUXAH010000093.1 GCA_030614945.1 Phycisphaerae bacterium | reverse complement strand
CCGTCAGCCACCAGCGTCTTCCATCCATGCCTGGCGATAAACCGCTTTAGCTCCAGGCACTCATTGACCGTTTCAGGGAACATCTCCTCGACGAATGCGAAATTGAAATCCGGCAGGTCCTCAAGCAGTTGCTTGCTTCGTGCAAGGTCGTACCCGTTGTTGGCGTCCACCCCAATCAGCATATCCGGCCCGACATGCCGGCGAATGGTCTTCAATATCTCAATATCGCGGGTATAACCGGCCTCGGTTGGCATCCACTTCGCACCACGACCAATCTTGACCTTAAACGCCCGATGGCCGATGCCCATGCCCATGTCAATCTCTTCCTTGAAGCGTTCTACGTAATTGCCGGCATATTTCGGCAGCAGGTCGGAAAAATATATCGAGCCGTCATAAACCCTCACCCTCTTGGGTCCCCTACCACCAAGCAATTTATACACGGGCTTGCCGAGCACCTTGCCGGCCACATCCCACAACGGCATCGTTCCTGCACCTAATGGGCTGACCATTGCACGCCCCTTGCGACGATAAAAATCAAACGGGTTCTTGCCCAGGAGAAGTGCAACCTGGGACCGGCTCGCCTTGCAGAAACCAATGCCATCGACCCCCATGTTTGTGTAAAGCCGAACCATGCGGTCCCTGGCCTTAGAGCCGTGCACATCACGCCGCGAGTTCTTGCCGGCGAATTTAGACCGCGTACTCTCCAGATGAAAGCCAACCGCACGCGTGATCTTCATATCTTTCGGAATCTCGTCCGCCCATAGTATGCGAAACGTCATCGCCACGCCGGCCATCGCCTTCAAAAATTCACGTCTTTTCATACTCATACCTATAAAACAACTATCGCCGCGCTCAGACATCTCGGAATCCCCGCAATCGAGCTTTCTAATCGTCATAATACCCGAATCAGGCTATCCTGTACTCAATTCTTATTCAAACTTCAGCCATTCGCTTATATTCTCTACCGTTTTAGGCCCTATGCCTTTGACCTTCTGCAAATCGTTCGGATTTTGAAAAGCCGGCTTATTGCCGTTCTGTTCACCGAATTCCTCGCGGTAAGCCGCTATTGCCTCAGCTCGTCCCAAACCTATACCCGGCAATCTCACCAAACTCGCTATGGGCGCATCGTTTGGATTTATTTTCTGGTTCAGCTCAATTTCGTATGATTGCCCCGACGTTAAAAGACTCGAAGCTACAAAACCCATAGAAAACAAAACACACGCGCTCACAGCAATAACAAAAGCAAATGATTGAATCCTGTTTTGCCTGACTTCTGTCATATCATATTGCATCACTTCTTCGATTCACGAGCCACGATTCACGATTTGTTTACCTATTGAAAATAGCATTATGCAGTTTCTTCAAGCTTCGAAACGATTTTTTAGGTTCGAGCTGGTCCGTCAGCAGGCCGCTGTGGGCTATGGCACTGTCCCTTCTGTCGGTGAGGTTCGAATATGTAACTGTATCAACAAATGGTTTGCTAAGGGCTATCTTATAGAACTGCTCAATCCACTGTCCTTGACGCGATTGGTCCCATTCCTCGTGCCACACCCCGGCAACTTTGCTATTATGTAAACCAACACCATCCCGGCTCGGAACTTCCACATCCGATATATACAATGGCTTACCTACAGGCCCAAAGTAATCCAGAACTGCCGATATCTGCATCATATCTCTAATGTGCATACCCGATTGATTTTTGCCGAACCGCATAACTAACCCGAACGCATCAAAATTAATCCCGCTCTGCACAGCCATATCCATATACACTAATGGCGGAATCGTATTAGGTGTTGTTGCATAATATTCACCCCACGGGTTGCTGATTTCTATTATCTTCAAAGCCCTGTTGCTTCCCTGTTTTACAGCCAGATTAGCCGCTCGCGTCATTTCCAGAACCTGCTCGAAGCTGAACCCAAAATCATTAAACGTATTCAGACCGCTTATAACACACCACTCACGAATACTGCCTGAATACCGGGCAACCACCTTCGAGGCGAATTCATACGCAGTTTCGCGAATCTTTTCAAACTCCGACCCCTTACGCAGCAGCCACTTCGGAAGATATTCCTTCGAGAAGCAAAGCAGCGGACCTCCACCGACCGCCAATTTCTTTTTGCCGAGCACATCAATACAGTTATCAACCATCGAAAAATCGTAACTGCCTTTATGAGACTCTATCTGCGCCCAGTTTATTGGTATCGTTACAGACCCGAACAATTCCAGCAGCTTCTCAACATATTGTGAATTATTAATCTGCATAGGGTCTATTCTACAGCCAAGGCAGCCCCGCCCAAAACCGTGGTTCCTGCTCCTTGCCTCAAAAAGCGATTCAGCCTGTTTTATTGCCAGCTTTTCAGAAAAAACTATAGCTTTTTTAAGGGATTCGTCTGCCAATTTAGACGCCAGTGATGCCTCTGTTATGTTTTGAATTGCCCCAACGAACAAGTCCTGTGCCTCTTTGGAAATATCTTCTAAGCCCTCCACCCTGTCAAAGAACGACCAGTCTTCCCGCTTGTCGATGATTTGCATCAGCTTTGCACGTGCTATCTCGACATTCAAATTATACAGCCGGGTTCTTTCGGGCAGGCAGGTGGTCGGTAAAAGCACCTTGCCGAAACCGTCAATAGGCCACAGCAATGCCAGTCCCGCTGTTTCCGGATTTGGCTTCTTACACTCGATAGACCCGTTCTTGAATGTAATCTTCGCTCGCCGAATGCCGATTCCGTCCGTCCCGAAAATATAAGCACCACATAGGGCGAATTTATCTACAACCTTGCCGCTTCTAAAAACCTGGAATTTCACTTGTTACCTCAATTTAAACTTATTCGTCGTGCCTGATGCTATTGCGTAATACGATATACGCAGTACGATATACGCAATACGAATTATAGCAATTGCACCCTTAAACGCAACCCAAACTTTTATTGATTTTGATTAACCGGCTCTTAATGGCCCCATTGTCATTCTGAGGCGCAGCCGAAGAATCTCATCCGTGGAAATGTGATACGAGATATGAAATGCCGGATACGAAAATCAATTCGAAGCTATCCCGCCCTGACCGTACACGCTGCACTGTTTCATTTGAAGTTCATAAAGCAGGTTGTTCTTCTCTATCAGCCTGGCTATCAAACCGATTTGATTGAGCAGCGTTTCAATCAGGTCGATATTTATGAGGGTCGATTCAGGACTATATTGTGGCAGAGCAATAATCACATAACCGCGATTAGTCCGCTCCGTAGCCAATTGTGCAGCAATAATGCTGAAGTCGTTTACTTGAGTTACAACCGGCTCAGCACCGTCATCGATTTTGTCGCAGAGTTCTCTCAAAAACGACTCGCTGATGTTCAGCCTGGAAAATTTTTCAGGGTGGCTGGGCCAGTGGTTACCATCTCTATCCATGATTACCACAATAGGGCCCCCCTCGGGCAGAATGTCAAAAATCTCCCGTGCAATCTGTTCATTTAGCACGCCGCCCGGAGAAAACAGCGAGTCATACATATCCATTCAATCAGCTCCTTGCTTCGCTTTCAAAATAACCCCACCAACAGAAACTTCGGTATAATCAGACGCTGGCTTTCTTGGCGTATGATATTTTGGTTTAACCCCGCCGGAAAAGCATCCCGCACCAACTGGGGGGCCAGAACGGAAAACCTCAATAAACGCCACAAGACACTGGTTTTCTACGCTAAATACATACCACACATATCTGACCGAGTTGGTGCGGGACTGAGTTCCGAAATGAGTTTATGGGACCCAGTAGGCTATCCGGAGGCTCGATGCTGAATACTCGATTTAATCCGATCGCCAATTACGAGTATCGAGTATCGAGTATCGAGAATCGAGAATCAAGTATCGAGAATCGAGTATCGAGTATCGAGTATCGAGAATCGAGTATCGAGTATCGAGTATTGTATCAGCTCAAAAATCAAGCAGCGATTTTAATCTGCCCATCGGAAACCTTTTTCCAGGACAGTCAGTTACTCGCGCCCCCGGAGTAGTCTTATGACCGTAAACCCGGCTTTTCGGAATCCTGTACCGGTTTTGCAGAAAACGAACTAATTTCACAACAGACTGCATTTGCCGTCTCGTAGGTACGGTTTGATTGAAGTTACCCACAAGGCAAATTCCCACTGCTTTTTCGTTCGCCCAGTTGTTATGCGTCTTACAATGTGCTCCGGTAAGCTGCTGTCGCCAGCGAAACGTTACCTCAACCTGACCATCACCGCTGTTGGTTCCGTTGCCTATAACAAAATCGTAGCCAACCCCTTCCCAATATTTATTTTCCCTGTGCCACCTGTCAAATATAGCTACGTTTCCGTTTTTCGTCGCTGAGTGATGTATCACTATAGCTGTCCATTTTTTCTCCACCCAGGAAGGCGGCAGCCAGTCTCTCGGAATATTTCTATCAACTCCCCCCGGGTTTTGGAATGCTTTATTGATCGGCGGCAAAGTACCCCGGGGCATCAGAGTATGCGTAATCTCAGGCATCGGCTCATCATTATATACACAACCGCCCAGAACAAGCAAACAACCCCAAACAATAAAAGCTCTGTTGAACATCTTTTGATTATTTCCCTTTATCCGTTACCGAGTCTGCCCTTGACGTCGTCGTCAAGGGTTCACTATTGATTATCCCTGTGTTTCGCCATCGCTTTTTGCTAACTGTGGCTTCCCTCTATATCTGGCCATATACACACTATTGCCATGTTCGCTGAATTTAACCACATCCATATACGAGCGCATAAGAAGCAGGCCTCTGCCCTCGGGCTTGTAAAGATTGTCACCGTATCGCGGGTCCGGTACAGCGTCCGGGTCAAAACCCTCACCCTCGTCAGTCATAGAAACCTCAAACTTATCCAACCCCACCGAATAGTCAATTTTAACCTCTTTGTCGGGGCTCATTTTATTACCGTGCCTGATGGCATTGGTAAAGGCCTCCTGTAACGCCAGATGCACAGAAAAAATGTCCTCCTGGCTGAAACCGTTGGCTTTGAGCTTGGACAGAATCCGCCTGCACACCTCGATAATAGCAGTCGGCGTGCTTTCGAGGGCTATTGAGCGACTCATTGGCATTTCTGACGCCATAAACTTACACCATCTCAAAAGGGCCTTGCAGTGAGTCTGCAAAGACGAGATTATATCTCAAATCATTAGATGCCGCTATGTTCCAAATTATCGGCCAATCTTTGCCCCTGCGAACAAAGCAAAAAACCTTTCGCCTAATCCGTTGTGGGTAAACTTTCAACCGCACCTGCTACGTCCGGGTAAATATCGAAAATCTTCGTCAGCCGCGTTATCTTAAAAATTTCATAAATCCTTGGGTTTATATTACAAAGCCTCAATTGGCCGTCGCACTCATAAATCCTTTTGCTGATTCTAATTAAAAGCCCTAAAACAGCGGAAGACAAATACCGAACGTTGCAAAAATCTAAAATCAGATTTATCCGCCCTGCCTGCTCGATAACAGACATAATTGACTCTTGAAGCACCTTAATGTCTTTCTCTTCAAGGATTTTTTCGTCGGTAAAAGTGGTAATAGTTGCGTTCTCGGTGTACTCGACACTTATTCTCGGCTTAATCGCAGCCATGACAATCTCCTAAAAAGGCGTAAAATTGTGCTGAAATCCTACGTTACAGCGCCTCGGATGTCAAGTTTTTTACACATTTGAAAAAAAATTAAATTTTTTGCTATTTTATGCATTTTAGAGAGAAAAATTCTTGCAATTCGGTGTACATAATGCATAATAAATGCTGTCCGTCTTTGTGCGTTTTCAACCTTGACGTATTTTGACACTCACATCCGAAGTGTCCTGAGCACAAAAGAGTAATGCTGGATTTTGCATTATTTTCCTGAGCTTTTACGACAAAGTAAGTCGGTAATTTTATTTATGCTGCAAAAAGACACTTAAAAAGGAGCTTAACTACGAGGCAGCTGTTATTCCTTATTTGCTTTTTCACCGGCGTGAACCCGCCTACGGCGGATAAGAAAACTTTTATTACTATTGGCCTATTTTAAAGGAGGTTAAAATGAAAATCAGTAGATCAACAGGGTATGCACTGCTGGCGACCGGCTATATCGCCAAGCATCCGGAAAGAAAGATTATTTTATCGCAAACCATATCTAAAGAATATGACATACCTTTGGAATACCTGCTCAAAATACTACAGCAGTTGGTCAGGGCAAATGTGTTGCGCAGCAAAAGAGGACCTCAAGGTGGCTTCTCACTCGCCAGGCCCACAAAAAAAATCACTATGCTCCAGATTATCGAAGCCGTCGACGGACCTATGATTAGTCAGTTGGACCTGGCTGAGCAAACACATGGAGAAAAATTCAGTGTTCGAGCCGAGCGTGCCTACGAAAAAGCAATTGCCCAGGCCAAAAGTGTTTTCGAGAAAGCAAAGCTCTCAAATTTAATCGAAGGATAGAAAGCAGAGCACAAGAGTACTTATGACTTGTGCGCTTACCAAATGCATATTAGCCAATTTCAACAGTTAATTGCCAAAAAATATAAAAAGCGAGACCGGCAAAGGGGAATCCCAGCCACCTTTATGTGGTTTATTGAAGAAGTCGGAGAGCTTGCTACCGCCCTTGTCTCTAAGGACCAAAAAAATAAAGAGGAAGAATTTGCCGATGTCTTTGCCTGGCTCTGCACACTGGCAAATATAACCGACGTGGACCTCGAAAAGGCCTGCGCCAAATACACCGGCAATAACGTCGAAGGCTTCAAACCTAAATAGCGAATAGCGTTTGGCATTGTCATTCCTGCGCAAGGTTGTCACCCCTGCCCTTGCTTCCGCAGGGGTAAACTTGTCCCCGCGAAAGCGGGGAGCAGGGGCAGAAATCTATAACCTATATGCTAAACGCTATACGCTGTTCTTTGCTTGCTGTTCCTCGCCGCCAACTTCGTCAGGATGTTGAATCCCTGTATCTTCATTAGCCCTTGACAAAGCTCGGTAAAAGCACCACCCCAAACCGCCTATAATGATTAGAAAAACCGCCGCGA
>JAUXAH010000246.1 GCA_030614945.1 Phycisphaerae bacterium | reverse complement strand
CCCGTGATGATCGGGATCGCGTGATAAAAGCAAAAGATGTCCTCGGGCAATGCGGACGCCAATCCATTCGTGTCGCACGCTGCGATCTTCAGGACTTTCGCCTCGTTATCCAGCATGGATTGGAAAATGCTTCTGTCGATATGCCCTGCATCATCACCGCCTGCGTCTGGACCTGCTGTTATTCCCGCCATCAGGATTCCGACCAGCGTCGTGCTGATTTTACCCAATGTCGCATTTACCAGATATTCCACCCCGGTCCGCACGTGATCCGCCGGTTTCGATCCATCCTGTTGATACATGATGTCTTTGATGTCCTGATCGGGAGTGAGATTGCAATCTCCTACCGTTTTTCCAAGGTCGTATCCATCGAAACCAATTCGTACTACTCCGAGAGGACCCGTGAAAAGTCTCGAATCCCCTGCTGCTATTGCTCCACCTATAGCCATAATAATCCTCCTAATCTGTCGTTATGATAAAATTCACGCTCCACATTTCCAGGTTCGCGTCATCCGCACCGATGTATCCCGGGGCCTGCATAGGCACGATTCGATATGTTTGAACCGCGGGATACACGATTGCGTTGACTGTTTTCTCCGGCAATAGAACGTGCAATTTGTTTTTTAATAAATTGAAAACATCGTCGATCTGTTCTTTCGCCTCCGCAGAACTTCCGGCTCTGGATATAAACTGCACGGCATAGTCAGATCTATCATAATGATGGATTACATCACCCCCGGTTTGCCTCAGCATAACCGAGTTCTCAGGCGATCCTTTAATCCACCCGTTTATTGCAAAATCGATAGCGGGCAGCTGAGCTACGACATACGCTCCCAGATTGTAGATCATAAGCCAGCCGCCTTGTGAAATTCCGTTCCAATGACTTCCATGAGAGCTTTTTCGTCCGTTCTCAAATGCTCTTCGAGCCACTTATTGCCGGCGTCGCCGTCTCGGCGAGTAAATTCCCCCCAACCGCCCATCCACTCGTGCATCTTCGCGGCATAGTTCGTATTCCAAACCCAGGTTATCGTTGTGGGCGGCGCGCTGTGACTTCTCGCCGGCGTGGGGCGTTCTGTCGCCCCCGCCTTGATGCTGATGTCGAACATCTCCACCATCTCACTACCGACGAATGCTGAAGAGGACCCTCTAAGCACGCCCCATCTGATCGGTGGTTTTTTCGAGCTGCTCACACTTCCGTTGTTCGCCCAGCCCAAAAATACAATCGCGCCTTTCTTCGATGCCTTTTTGAATGCTTTCGGACTTTTCCGTGCGAGGGTTTTGAGAGGTTCCAGATGCATAGTCATCTTCAATCTTGGCTCGGGCATTACGTATTCCTGTAAATTGCTGCGATTGCTATAATTGTTATAACTGCCAATATTCCGATGGCGATCATACAATTACCTCAACATGACTTTCTCTCGATCCGCCGATTCGCGCTGCTATCTGTGCTCTCCGTCGAATCGCTTCATCGACTGTCGGTGTTCTGCCATGCAGCTTAATTAGCCGAACGTAATCCCCTTTATGCACGTTCGTTTTCGCTGGAAACATGATTAGAATCACAGGATCGATCGGCTCTCCATTCGGGCCATATCGCAGCTTGCTGTCCTCTTCGATGCACGCTTCCGATTGAAAAGATGCTCCCTCTGTTTCCTCATGATACGTTTCACTCAGAGTAATCGGCGTCACTTCGGCGATGTCGGGATATGCCAGGCTCATTAAAACCGTCCTATAATTAACATCATTATCATGTACATAATGAGAGTGGCTATAAATCCGCCCACGCCAAAACTAAACCAGCAAAATTTCAAAGCTTTCTCTTTCATGCCACTCGCTCCTTTACCGGAATGAAAGCAGATGGAACTGGAGGCTTATCGATCTCGCCCTTGCTGAAGGCTGAGAATGATTCCAGTGTCCCTTGCGCCTGCAGGCCGCTTTCGAATGCAGGAAATAATAGATGCAAGCAATTCGGATGGTAGGGTGGTGATTCCGTGAGCGGTGGAAAGCGCTTATCTTTCCCGCTGACAGAAAAAATCTTACCTTCGAACGGCATGCAGATTTCCGTCGTTGTGTTATGCGAAGAGACCTGAATCAGATCGGTATCGTAATTCGCGGCTTGCATGAGAGCAGCCTGAGATTGCGCCTGATGAAATTTCGTGCGCGCAACAAGCTCTGCATAATAGCTCGGCTTGTACTTGTATCTGCCGGCCTGGACGTACCATCTTTTATTCACAATGTCCCATTGCGGCGATTCGAATATGGCGGCGAGCATGTCTTTCGCTTCTCGTAGATCGCCCATTTCGAATCCTCTGCCAACGGCGACATTGATGAGTGATTCCTCGACGAGCACCTGCTGCGTGCGAATGAAAAGATTTCTCAAATTCTGCCGGCCGGCGGCGATTGCAGTCAGAAAAGAATCGACCGAGCTTGAATACAATCCGGCCATAATCTGTCGACTCGCATTACCTGCCAGCAATTCCGGCACTGTTTGCCGAGCGAGATTTAGCACCGTTTTCATGGAGGCAATTCGCTTATGAATGTCTTTGATGCTCTGCGCGTATGCCGCTTTAAAATACGGCGCCCAGGAATTGAATATCGAATTCATTCTCACGTACAATATATCCAGTTCCCGTCTCATCACAGTCCAATATGCCGTCGATATTTTTGCATTCGCCATCGCACGGATCATCAATTTCTGAATCTTGTTTTCGATGACCGTCAGATTTTTCGTAAGAGGGAGATATCGGGCTTTTAGATCACGCTCGAAACTAGGCATCGTATTCCCCTTTGAGCGTGGCCGTCGTATTCGATACCTGGTAGCTCGCCAGCATTCCCAGGATGTAGCCCGGAATTCCAAGATTGCGGATGCTCAGATTTTCGGTGCGCCTTGACATCCTCAAACTCTCGACTCCTGTTGCCAGAGCGGCTCGGCGATCTTTCATTTCCTCGTAGTATTCCTGCAAAAACCAGGCTGCTTCGATTTGTGCGTTTTTGACATTATCGTCGGTAGAAGAGCCGGGCATGGATAACTGTGGACTCCCGGTAAGCCAATGAAATGCGGAAACGAGAAGAGATTCTTTCGTCCGCACCCCGGCGGCTCCAGAAGCGGCGAGCAGGAACCACGCCTCCGCATCGATCCTGTCCGCCAAAAATGTGTCCGCCTCTGCTACCGAAGCCCAGCTATTCGCACCGATCGTCAATGCCATTTTGCCCCTTTAGGTCAATGTTACGTAGCGGCACTGGTCGGTATCTGCGACTGTGGCGCCATAGGCCGTCCAGTAGGTTTGCAACTCGCTCAGAGTTTCGATGTCCTTTTCGCTCAAACCCAACTCCTGCATGTACATAGCATTCTGAATTTTGTTGCCCGGCAGTACCATGATAGGCGTCGCCGCCGTGAGGTTTGCGTTCCAAGTGAAATGCGGCGTGATGTTGTATTCGATCACCTGGCCAGCGAAAGCGCCGGTTGCCGCTGCTGAATGCCGTCCGCGAATCATATCCGCGGAACCTGCTCTCAGGGCCTGCATGATCCGGGCCTTACGACTTGGCAGGGCGAAAAGCAACATCTGGACGTTCGCCATGTCACCGTATCCCTTGGCCTTACATGCGTTGCCGATACTCTCATAGGCACTGTTGATCGTCGCGATGTCTCTGTCAATGACCGGATCGGTTGCGGCTCCCGCCCATGCGGTTACATTAAGCGCGCCGGCCGTGTCGAGTAGCGTATAATGCGTGTTGGCCCAGAGCTCGTATAGCCGGGCCCGCGCCTGAAGCATCTGATCGACGAAGGCGTACAACTTGCGCCCCTCCATCGTCTCCCAGGTAATGCCGAGACCCGCGCCGTACTTCCAAACGCTGATCACTTCCTTGGCTCCG
>JAUXAH010000375.1 GCA_030614945.1 Phycisphaerae bacterium | reverse complement strand
ACCTGGCGGAGTGATTTCGATGAGTCCGAGAAGCAGCGCCAGCTATCATTTATCCCTGTAAAAAGGATTGCGGAGCCGAGTGAAGTTACCGAGGCGATAATTTTCCTGCTCAGGAATGATTACATAACCGGGCAGGTGCTGAATGTCGACGGCGGGCAATGTATTTAGAAGCGAAAAACGTAAAGTGAAGAGTGCAAAGGTATAGCGTGAAATTCAGAACGAGATTCTTCGCTTCGCTCAGAATGACATAAGGAAATAGATTCCTGCTTCCGCAGGAATGACAGAACGGATGGCGTTATGAGGTTGAGCTGGGCCAGTCGGATTACGATTCTTCGGATACTGCTGATAGTTCCGTTTGTCAGTTGTATGCTGAAGATAAATGAGCCCGAGCTCGGCGCGGCAATGCGGCATGCTGCGACTGTCATTTTTCTGGTTATGGCGTTTAGCGACGCGCTCGACGGCTATTTAGCTCGTAGGAATAAGCAGGTTACCAAACTTGGAGCGTTTCTGGACCCGGTTGCGGACAAGTTGCTTATCGCTTCTGCGTGCCTGCTGCTGATATCACAGAGGGGGCACATCGAGGGTGTTTCACTGCCGCCAACAGTTGTGGTTTTGATAATCGGGAAAGACCTGCTTTTGATAATCGGTTTTCTCATTGTTTACTTTATCACCTCACAGGTTTTTGTCGCTCCTGTGTTAATTGGCAAGATTGCCAACAACCTGCAATTGATAATGGTCGGGGCAATTCTAATTGCTCCTGAAGTTTACAGTTTTTTTCTCGGCTGGATTTGGGTTTTACGGGTGCTCTGGTGGTCGGCTGCGGGGACGGCTATTCTGGCAACCCTTATTTACATTCGCAACGGAAGTCGCTATATTGAAGAGTACGAGCAGGGGGATTCGTGACTTGTGCCCCGTTGTTCGCGGCCCGTTCGAGATGCGATAAATGGCAATAGAATTCAGCGAAATAGCGAAAGTCCTGAAAGAGCTTCGGCAGGGCAAAATGATTGTCCTTGTTGATGCTGAAGACCGTGAGAACGAAGGAGACCTTGTTTGCGCGGCTGAGAAGGTGGCGCCGGAGATTATTAACTTTATGGCCAAGTTCGGTCGGGGTCTTATTTGCCTGCCGTTGACGGCTGAGAAATGTGATTCGCTCGGTCTGTATCCGCAGACGGTTGATAATACGGCGCGGTTTGGGACGGCTTTTACGGTCAGTATTGATGCGGCTGAGGGGATAAAGACCGGTATCAGCGCCGCTGACAGGGCACGGACGGTTCAGGTTGCAATTGGCGACGATGCTAAAGCCGCTGACCTTGCTCGGCCAGGTCATATATTTCCGCTGCGTGCGCGTGAAGGCGGAATACTGGTTCGAGCGGGACAGACCGAGGGGGCGGTTGACTTGATACGGTTGGCGGGATTGACGCCGGCGGGTGTTATATGTGAGATTATGAATGAGGACGGGACGATGGCGCGAGTGCCGGAGTTGTTGAAATTCTGCGAAAAGCACAATCTTAAAATTGCTTCAATCGCCAAGCTCATCGAATACCGGCTGCAGCGTGAGAGCCAAATCAAGCGTGTTGAGTGCGTGAATTTGCCTACCGACTACGGGGAATTTAAGCTGATTGGCTATGAGAGTATAACTTCCGACGAGCCGCATCTGGCGTTGTGCAAGGGCGGCGTTGGGTCGCTTGATGAGCACGGCAAACCTATCGAACACGATGAGCCGGTGCTGGTGAGGGTGCATTCGGAATGTATGACCGGGGATTTGTTTCATTCGCAGCGGTGCGAATGCGGCTATCAATTGATAACTGCGATGAAGATGATTGAAGAGGCCGGCAAAGGGGCTTTGATTTATCTTCGGCAGGAGGGCAGAGGCATCGGGCTGATGAATAAACTGCGGGCTTATAAGCTTCAGGAGGAGGGGCTTGATACGGTTGAGGCGAATTTGAAGCTGGGCTTTACGGCTGACAAGCGGGATTATGGAATTGGCGCTCAAATCTGTCGCGATTTGGGGCTGAGGAAGATACGGATACTGACCAACAATCCCAAGAAGATAAGCCGGCTCGAGGTTTATGGGATAAAGATTGTTGAGCAAATACCACTGATGGCTGAGCCGAGCAAGCACAACGTTGACTATTTGCGAGCGAAGAAATATCATCTCGGCCATATGCTCGATGAGGATTTGTAATCAAAGCAAAAATTAAAAAACAAAATGCAAAATGACAAAGCAAAATTCAAAAATGACACAAAGTGTCATTGCGAGGAGCCCTTCGACTACGCTCAGGGTAAACTCTGCAACAAAGCACTCTCAAGATTGCCACGCCCTCACTTCGTTTGAGTTCGCAATGACATCTCGATTTTGCATTTTGCAATGTAACTTTGATATTTTATTTTTGATATTTGAATTTCCTGGCGGACTCAGCGGTGGAGATGAGGATTTGTAGTTTATGAAAGTGGTTGCCATAGTATTGCAGATGTTTTTCTTTGTATTGCTTCTGGTCGAGGGC
>JAUXAH010000141.1 GCA_030614945.1 Phycisphaerae bacterium | reverse complement strand
CGCCTATACCGCAGCCGGTGTTAATCGTATCGGCTATATGTGATTCAAATGTGTCTGTTTTATCAAGCACTGAAGCGATACCGCCTTGAGCCAGCCACGTGTTGCTGTCTTGTAGAGAATCCTTGCAAACAATGATTACGTTGCAGTCCCTGGCCACTTCGATAGCGGCACGAAGGCCGGCAATGCCTACCCCAATCACCAGACAATCAGTAAAGAGCTGATGCGTCGAGATAGTATCAATATTTACCAGATAGCGTCTAAATTCCGGCTCACCAGCCATAAAACTTCCTAACACCCAATTGATTATCGATAATTGGAAAGTATATAGAATAATCAATAATCGGTTAAAAGCCAGCTTTTTCTTAATTTGCCACAGGTTTTGGGAGAGATGATGCGTCTGCAGAGGGTACTCTTTTTATTTACTCGTGGGCTAATTTTGCCCAGTCGCAGTCCATCAGAGAGGGAACAATCATTTCTCCCAGATTCGGCTCTTCGATATCAACAGTCTCATCGAAAGGTACAACCGAAAGGACATTTACACCGCTGCATTGGGTTATTACCTGCTCAGCGGTGTCTTCGGCAACTGCTGCTTTGGTGGCATCGTAGCCGTTGATGACTACCCCTGCGATTTTTAACTCTGCTGCCCGGACGCAATCAATTGTCATAAGTGTATGGTTTATCGTGCCCAGATTCGGACGGGCAACTATCACCACCGGCAGGCCGAATTCAACTGCCAAATCCAGCAGGTCAAACTCTATTGTTAAGGGCACACGCACACCGCCGATGCCTTCGACGATAATTATGTCATTGTTTTCGCATATTTGTTTATAAGCGGCTGCGATTCTGTCAAAATCTATAGGATTTCTTTCACGAGCGGTGCTTACAATAGGCAATGCGGCGGTGAGGTAACTGACGGGAGTTATTGTGGAAAGGGGCAGCTCGCTGTTTGCACAATAGGAAAGGAACTCGGTATCGTTGCTTATCAAGCCGTCCCAACTGCGTTTGCAGCCGGTGGCAATCGGTTTGAATACACCGACTTTTTGGCCGTTATCAGTTAAAACTTTAGCGATGGCACCGGCTATTAATGTTTTGCCTACGCCGGTGTCGGTGCCGGTTACAAAAAGCCCTGCCTTTTTGGGTAAGTTCAGGTTAATCGGCATTTAGTTTTGCTCTGTCAGTTCTCGTCAGGTTCTGTACTGTTTGGCTCTGCTTGATTAGGGTCAATAGTATTCGGGTCATTTGGGTCTTTGGGTTGCACCCGTCCCCATTCGTTTGGCTCTTCAAACAGCTCCTCATCATCGGCATGATCTTTCAGGAACTTCTGCAGTTCTTTCGGCGAGGCGGTTATTACCAAGTTTGATTCTTTTACAACCTCATGCTTCAATAAGTTGGGGTCGTTTTCAATTACTTCCAGCATATATACGAACCGCATGTGCAGTTCGGGTTCCACTGTTTCGATTTTCATAAAAATGTGGCCCGGCAAAAAGAGCATATCGGAGAAAACAACTGAATTAGTATCTGGCCTGGTTGGAGCCATGTCAAGGAACAGCATATCGTCAAACTTGACTAGATGAGCCGTAAATTGAGCCTTTTCTTCGCCCTCTTCACAAATTAGGTCATAGGAATTTGCGTCCGCGTTTTTTTTGAACACCAGTTTTGTCTCGCCGTCAGACCAGACTCCTAAAAGTTTCTCCTCAAATATAAGCTCCTCGTCGGTATAGAGGGGGTGTAAAGAAATTCCAGGCAAAAAATCAAAATCTAAGTCAGAGAAGTCCAAATCCAAATCGAAACATCCGCTGAGTAAGAAGGCTAACAGTAATGGAAGAAACTTTTTGGTCTTCATTTTTCTCTCCTTAAGATTCTTCTTTGAAATTCGTTTATTTACCGGGTCAATATGACATTTTATCATTTGGCGGCGTAATAGCAATGGAGCTCCCCTAATCCGGGTAGAAAATTTGGTTTGCAAAACCGCAGGTAAAAGGCGATTATTACAGCTATGGATAGCCGGGAGAACAAGGATAGATTTGCCGGGGCTAGTCAGCAGATGGTCAGCCGCGACCTGATGGGGCGCGATATTACTAATCCGGACGTGCTAAGAGTGATGGGTGAGATTCGGCGGGAAGAGTTTGTGCCCCAGACGTATCAGTCGCAGGCCTATGCTGACGGCCCGCTGCCTATCGGGATGGGCCAAACTATTTCTCAGCCATATATTGTTGCTTTGATGACTCAGGAGCTGCGGCTCAATCGCGATTGCGAGGTTCTGGAAGTTGGAACTGGCAGCGGATATCAGACCGCTGTCCTGAGTAAGCTGGTAAAAAAAGTCTATACGATAGAAAGATTCGGCCAGTTGTCTGAATCGGCTCAGGCGGTTTTGGGCAGATTGGGCGTTAGCAATGTTGAATTCTATATTGGTGATGGCAGTTGCGGCTGGCCCCGGCAAAGGTGTGACCCCATTTCCCAACGTATGGCAAAATGGGAACCCTGCTTTGACAGGATTATGATAACTGCAGCGGTGCCGAAGATGCCGCTACCTTTGGTCAAGCAGCTTGCCGAGGGCGGCTTTATAGTCGCTCCGGTCGGCTTGTCAGGAGTACAGGAGCTGGTTGTCTGCGAAAAAAAAGCAGAACACATTACTCAAAGATTAATCTGTGACGTTCGGTTTGTTAAACTGCTCGGCGAGTATGGTTTTGAAGAATAGCGAAAAATCAGATACTCAATGCTCGACGAGAATCGAGAATCGAGAATCGAGAATCAAGAAGCTCGATTTATCGACGCCGGTTCAATATCTCAAAGGTGTCGGGCCGGCCAGAGCCAGGACCTTTGCGCAGTTGGGGGTCGAGACGGTGGGGGATTTGTTGGAGTATTTTCCGCGGGACTGGAATTTCTCGCCAGAGCCGATAAAGATAAATCAAATGCGGCCCGGACGGACAGCCACCATTGTCGGTATGGTCGAGTCAATAGACTACCAGAGCTATCGCAGGCAGCCGATATTTGAAGCTATAATCAGCGATGATACGGGGGTGTGCAGGATTGTATGGTTTCATGGCGGGTATCTTCGAAATCAATTAAAACCAGGCCAGGTAATAATGGCCTCGGGCAAGGTCGCTTTATATAAGCATCAGTTACAGATGACCAATCCGAAATTTTTGGTGCTCGACGAGAGAAGTTCGGAGCCGGATGAGTATTTCAGCGGCGGTGTTTATCCTGCTTGCAGCAAACTCTCCAGCAGGCAAATCAAAAAGATAATCGGACGCGTGCGTGACGCAGTTGATGAGCTTGTGCCGGAGTTTTACGATAAGAGCTTTCTGGCGAAAGCCAATCTAATCGGCAGAAAAGATGCGTTTGCCTGGATACATTTGCCGCCGGACGAAAAAAAACTTGCCCGGGCAAAACGCAGATTAAAGTATGATGAGTTATTTTTGATGCAGTTGGGATTGGCGCTTCGCCGGTTTCGGATGCAGCATTTTTCAACGGCGACTCCGTGCCGTTGCAGCGACGAAATCGACTCCCGAATTAGAAGGCGTTTTCCGTTTTTGCTCACCGAAGACCAGAACGGCGCAATAGCCGAAATTGCTGCGGATATGGCAAAACCTGAGCCGATGAATCGGCTGTTGCAGGGTGACGTTGGGTCGGGCAAAACGGTCGTGGCACTTTATGCGGCTTTGCTGGCGGTTGCCAACAGAACGCAAGTGGCCATTATGGCACCTACAGAGATTTTGGCCGCTCAGCATTTTTTGAGTATCGAAAGATATTTAAAGAACAGCAAAGTAAGAAGGGTTTTGATAACAGGGGGATTGACCGGTAAAAAGAGGACAGAGCTTTTGGACCAGATAGGGCGTGGAGCGATGGATATTGTCGTCGGGACGGTGGCATTGTTGCAGAAAGATATAGAATTTCAAAAGCTCGGCCTGGTTGTGATTGATGAGCAGCATAAATTTGGAGTTGCACAGAGGGCACAACTGCGAAAGCAAACCACCCCGCATTGTCTTGTTATGACGGCCACGCCTATCCCCCGGACGCTGGCGATGACCGCTTTCGGCGATTTGGACGTTTCTATTATCAAGCATTCGCCGCCGGGCAGAGGTGATGTTATTACGCGCTGGGTCGGCCGACACAACCGCCAAAAAGCATACCAGTTTATCCGAGAGCGCCTGAAGGCAAAGAAACAGGCGTATTTTGTGTATCCGCGGATAACTACGCTTGAGGCCAGCCCCTCTTATGAGGGGCGGGGTGAGGAAAGCGACGATATCAAGGCGGCAACTGATGAATGGGAGAATCTCTCTACAGAAGTTTTTCCGGAATTTACTGTTGAGCTTCTGCACGGCCGGATGCCATCTGAAAAGAAGCAGAAAATTATGTCGGAATTTCGCAGAGGCAAAATTGATGTGTTGGTTTCTACTGTGGTGGTAGAGGTGGGCGTGGATGTGCCGAACGCAACGATAATGGTCATAGAGGGAGCGGACAGATTCGGGCTGGCACAATTGCATCAGTTGAGAGGGCGTATCGGAAGGGGAGAAGCTAAATCGTACTGTCTTTTGTTTGCAGAGACCGAAAGCGAGGTAGCAAAGGGCAGACTCGAAATAATGACCAGGAGCGATGACGGCTTTGAGATAGCTGAGCATGATTTACGGTTACGTGGGCCGGGAGAACTGTTTAGCACACGGCAGCACGGCCTGCCCGATTTGAAAATCGCAAATATCGTGGATGATTACGAACTGCTGGTTATGGCAAGGAAAAACGCATTCGAGCTGGTCTCGCAAGACCCGATGTTAACAAGCCCACAGCACAAAAATATTCGACAGGCGCTGCTGGCTAAGTTCGGCGATTCGCTCGGATTAGCGGATGTCGCATAAAAATTAAAAGCTGAAAGCTAAAAACTAAAAATCATAAGTTAAAACTCAAAACTTTTTCATTTTGGTTTGGTTTTAAATTTTAAGTTTTGGTTTTACATTTTTCGCTTTACGTTTTACGCTATTACTATGCAGATACATTATAAAAACAAACGGCTGGAGAAAGTTTTAATCGGCGTTAACGCCTTGACTGCGGCGGTGGTGGCGGCGTCTTTTGTTGTGCTGTTCGGCTTTGATGAGCCCCTGCTGCCGGCGCGGATTTTATATGCTGTTCAGGTTGCTTTGCTTTGCGTTTTCATAGTTGAGAAAATAATTCGGCTCTCCAATGCGGTTTCGATGGGGGAATTCTGGCGGGGAAACTGGTTTGAAGTTCCGTTTTTGCTTGCACTCGGTATTGCTGTGCTCGGAGCAGGCCGTTGGTTTTATAGAGATGACCCTGAAACACTTCGGCATTTTGCAGTGGGTATTTATCTTGTCTTACAGGTAGTCACCAAGCTTTGCAGGACAAGCGTAAATCTGGCAGCATCGGGCAAAAGTCCAACGCGGACACTTATCGCAAGTTTTCTGGTTTTGATAATCTCAGGTGCGGGTTTGCTGATGCTGCCGAGGTCGTCCGCTCCTGATACTGAAAAAATGAGCTTTGTTGATGCTTTATTCACAGCCACCAGTGCCACTTGCGTTACCGGCCTTATCGTAAAGAATACGGGGGAAGATTTTAGTTTGATG
>JAUXAH010000049.1 GCA_030614945.1 Phycisphaerae bacterium | reverse complement strand
GAGGTTACAAACAGCTATGGATGTTGAAATCGTGTCTTGATGACTTGGAAAGAGACAAAGCACTTGCGGAAAAACGAAAGGCAGGCTAAGATAGGAAAAATGGAACCGTCACCGACTTTCAACTACGGTTGGGACATAATCGGTTCGTAGTTCGTGGTTCGTAGTTCGTGGTTCGTAGTTCGTGGTTCTTAGTTCGTAGTTCGTGGTTCTTAGTTCGTAGTTTTTAGTTTGGGGGATTTTTGTAAGTATAGGCCGAGCGTGATGAGCACTCGGCCTTTTCCTGAGGTTGAGGGTTAGGTAGAAATTGTTTGGAATTTTGGCCCAAACCATGTATAATAAAACAATACTAATAGGATGGTCTAAAACAGCCAGGGATGGAGTATGCCGACAATATTGAGGTATAAAGGTTATCGTTTATTCTTTTATTCGAACGAAGGCGACCCGCGTGAACCGCTGCATGTGCATGTTAGAAAGGGCAAAAGTGTCGCTAAATTTTGGCTTGAACCGAGTATAGGCGTTGCTGAATCGTATGGTATGACGCCGTCCGAATTAAGTAAACTTACCAAGGTGGTGAAGGATAATGCAGAATCGATCAAAAGGACCTGGGATGAATACTTTGATTAGTGAACCTCTTGCGGAAAAGGTCAGCTTCGATTCAGATAGTATGTGGGTTGAGCTGGCCGACGGCAGAAAGCTTGGGGTTCCTCTGGCGTATTTTCCTCGTCTACTGAATGCCACGCCAAAGCAACGTGAATCTTACGTAATCAGCGGCGGGGGCACAGGTGTGCATTGGGAAGATATTGATGAGGACATTTGTGTCAAGGCGCTGATGATGGGGATAGGTGATAGAACCAAGCGGAAAGAAACACAAGATTAGGAACTGGCAAGCTAAGCCTGTCAGGAGGCAAGCCTTCGGGGCGATCCGCCTTCGCTGAAGCTACGGCGGACAGGGAGTCCGTCTAAAGCCGGATTGCTCTTTCGACACTTCGACAAGACTCAGTGCAAGCAAGCTCAAGACAGTCAGGATCCTTCGGCAGGCTCAGGACAAGTTTTCTTTACGTATGGGGCAATGCTGATTCGGGACTCATGCCTGCTTCAAAATACCGTGACATATCCGGGTTAATTCTTCAGATTGTCGAATTAAGTACCACTGTCGGTTCCGGAAGCACTTCGACTGAGGGTACCGGTGTGGAGGCGGTGATATTGCCGCTGGCGTTGTTCTGGGCACAAGAGAATGTCGAGCGCGCCAAGCAAACCTGGCCTGCGGCGATGATGGTCGAGCGGTTTGTTGAGATTGTAAAGGTGATGGCGTCGAAGAATTCTACAGCGGTCATTACGCAAACTTAGCGAGAGCGGCAAGTATAGGCCGCGCACTATAAACCAGGGTTAAAGTTTTCTTACCAATCCAACCACGACGGCCTCGATTCGGCAGTTGTCTGAATAAATTGGGTCGTAATCCTCATTTGCCGGCTGCAATCGAACTTGCGTCTTTTCCTTGTGGAATCTTTTTAGCGTTGCGTTTTCATTATCCACGATGGCAATAACCAGTTGGCCGTTGTTAGCCAAGGGCGTGCGTCGGCAAATCACATAATCGCCGCTGCGAATATCGTCGTCAACCATACTGTCACCTGTCACCTCAAGGGCGAATGTGTTATCATCTGCTGCGAAATGAGAACTAAGGGACAGGAGCTCAGTATTTTCAATGGCCTCTATGGGTGAGCCGGCAGCCACTCTACCTACGAGCGGTATTCCCAGGGGCGGCTGATAATAGGAGTCTGAGCCGTAGTTGGCCAGGCGGTTAAGCAGTTCTTGCGCTTTTGAAGTTGGTTTCAAAGAGCGAGCCCTGCCCGCCGAAGCTGAGAGCAGACCTTTTTTTCGCAGCTCGGCGATATGCTCGAATACGGTGCTTCGGCTTATGCCCAGTTCGCACGCTAATTCGCCAATCGTCGGCGAATAACATCGGCTCGCCTGAAAAGAGCGAATCGCTTTTAATATCTGTAGTTGGCGGGGGGTAAGCTGATTTGTGAGCTTTGCTTTCAATGGCATATTCTAAGCTCTCCTTTGAAGCCGTATTGAGTCCTGAGACAAGCAGTGTGGGTATTATTTGGCTTAGTGAAGTCAGTAATTTGGTCAGACGATTCGTTAAGGGCTGCCCAGATGGTCTCGGCTCTTTTGGCCAAACAGAGACAAAATCGCCGCCCGGTCCGAATTTGCATACTGGCTCAATTTGGTTGTCTAAACGGCTGTCCATTTTTTCCAATCCGTACATTCCGACAATTGTTCGAGTGACAGAGTGTCGATAGTGCAATAGCAAACACTTCTATCGGTAATGTGCGGTTAAAAACCCTAACAAAAACCGAACAAAAATCGACGAATTGAAATTTTTTTTCAGCCCTTAAATTTTTTGTTTGATACCGGCGATAATATAGGACGATTAAAGTTTGCTCGGATGCAAGGCATACAGCGTTGGGCCACGCCAATGCCCAGAACCACGGCGTCAAAGTTGCTCAGGCTCTGGCCAGTCTGCTAATGACGGAATCACGTCATATTACCGCCCCATTCAAAACCGCTCGAATGATAATGCCGATAATCGTAGCGAAGGTTATACTTATAAGTGTACCGATTAAATAATACTCAGCTGTTTTTCTGTCCTTTAAATCGTTAAATCTTGCGATAGATTTGGCCGCAAAAATAATGGTTATCGCCGTATATTGGCTTACCAGCACAAAGCTTAAAACCAGAACTCTTTCAATTATCCCTATCACCATGCCTGCACCTGTTAAGCCGCTGATTCCTATTTCTCTCTCATATCGTCGGAGGATTGCTTTGATGAAGCGGGCGCCTATAATAGTTACGGCAATGTATCCAAGAACAACGATAGTGATTTTGAAAGCAAACTCCATTTTTTACCAACTCCTATTGTCCATTTTTGGGTTCAATATTTGATTTGAACCATTTTTGGTTCATCATTTCTTTCAACGCATCTTCCGTTTTTTTCAACAAATGGTACTTTCCTGTTCTCAATGTTTTATATATGCTTCTTTCGCCGACGCCAAAATTTTCAGCTGCCAATTTGACCGCTTCTCTATTTTCTCTATGGCTTCTATAATAGAGTATAATGTCCCTTTGTTTTTTGCTCCAGTTCCAAACCACATCTGCCATCAAATTCAAGGAGGAGGTAATGATATTATCGCACCACCCCGCACTTTTGAACGCGATCCAGCTTCTTTCCTTCTTTGCCTTACTCAGCGACTCAGAAGACCTGTAAAAAACCTCCCCATCCATCTCGCTAACATTTTTACTTAAACTTGTTGATATAGCTCCAACACCAACGCCCAGGTAGAATTGATGCCCTATGTTCTCAACGAGTTTATAGTAGATGTCAAAAGAATACTCTAACGACGAAAGCATTCCCTGGAAACCATCTCCGCCGACGACCATAAAATCTGCAGATATTGCTTCATCAAATGTTTTATTAACTATCACTAAAGCATTCTTTAAGTCTTCCTGAATTTTTGCTCTGTCTTTCCGCTTTCTTGAAGATTTCAAATCACCGGTTAGGACGATATGCCAATCCTGTGACGCATGCATTTCTTCACCTATAAACAAACTTACGACCTAATGTGTTAAGCTTCCCCTCATGGGACATTGTTCAAATTCTCGTAAAGGCCTCACCCAATGCGTCGATTATATCGGTAGCCATCAGGCTGACCTGGCCGATTCTTTTTGCTGTGATGTCACCGGCTAAGCCGTGGATGTAAACGCCGAGAACAACGGCATCAAAGTTGCTCAGGCCCTGGCCCATAAGTGCGGTTATAACGCCCGTTAAAACATCGCCTGAGCCGGCTGTCGCCATACCGGGATTGCCGGTTTTATTGATATAAACTTTTTCACCGTCGGTAACGACTGTCCCCGCTCCTTTCAAGGCCACGATGGTTTTGGTGCGCTGTGCTAATTGTGCTGCCTGCCGTTTGCGTTCGCCCGGCAGTTGTTCTCTAAAAAGGCCCGACCATAATCTTTTCATCTCGCCGGGATGAGGTGTCAAAATCAGCTCTGCCTTTAGTTTGGCAGGCCAGTCTTTTATTTTGGTGAGGTTATTCAGGCCGTCGGCATCTATCATTAGCCGGAGCTGCTCCTGTTCGAGAAGCGCCTCAAGGACCAACTGAAGTGCACCGCTGATACCGACACCCGGTCCGAACGCCAGCGCATCATTTTCGCTGACGGCGTTAAGGATGGTATTAATTGCCTTTGCGGATATTCGGCCGAGGCTGTCTTCAGGCAGGGCAATCGTAGTAAAGGACGGCTCTATTGAAGCAACTACCGGTAAAACACTTGCGGGCGTTGCCACTCGCACAAGGCCGGCACCGGCCCGCAGGGCCGACCGGCCTGCAAGGGCGGCGGCTCCGCTCATACCGATACTGCCGGCAATGATACAGACCTTGCCGAAATCGCCCTTGTGGGCATCAATCGCCCGCGGTTTTAATTTCGGGATTTGGTTTATTATTTGCAATTTCATTTGTTTGCTTCTATTTTTTTGTTTATCAGGGTGGCGGAAACAGCAGCAGAAAAACCGCCGTCGATATTAACGACGCTAACACCGGCAGCACAGCTATTGAGCATTGTCAAAAGCGCTGACAGCCCTTCGAAGCTGGAGCCATAACCGACGCTGGTCGGCACGGCGATTACCGGACAACTAACCAGACCGCCTATAACACTGGCCAATGCTCCTTCCATCCCTGCTACAACAATGATGACGTTGGCGTTCTGCAGTTTCGGCAAATGTCCGAACAATCTGTGCAGGCCGGCCACTCCAACATCGCAAATCAGTTCCGTCTGCTGGCCCATAATCTCGGCGGTAACTTTTGCCTCGGCTGCGACTGGCAAATCGGCCGTGCCTGCGGTAACTATCGGCAGGACTGTTTCACAGACCGCCGGCTTCTTCTGCTCAAGCACAATTGCCCTGGCTAATTCTTCGTATCGGGCCTGCGGGAATTTTTTCGTTTCACTTAGTGCGTCGAAAACCTGCTGTTCGGCCCTGGTGGCCAGGACATTATTGCCTTTTTCAGCCAAGCTCTCAAAGATTTTAATTATTTGTTCAGTGGTTTTTCCGGGGCAGTAGATAACTTCCGGAAAGCCCCGGCGGATTTGGCGATGATGGTCTATGCAGGCAAAGCCCAAATCCTCAAAGGGCAAATGCCGAAGTTTTTCAACCGCTTCCTCGACACCAATTTCGCCGCTCTTGACCTGCTCTAATAATTCTTTTAATTGTTCTGGCTGAATATCTCACCTGCTTTATTTGGTTCATACTTATAAGTTCGTAGTCCGTGGACAACCAACTACGAACTATGAACTACGAACTATGAACTACGAACTACTTGCTTTCGGCTCAAGCGTCAAATCTGCAAAAAGTCCTGCCTTGAATTTATGGTACGCCAAAGAAGCTACCATAACTGCATTGTCAGTGCAATATTGTTTTGGCGCAACCAGCAGTTTTTTTGCGCCGGCACCCGAGTCGCACATCTTTTGCAAGGCGGTTCGCAGTGCATTATTAGCCGCTACTCCGCCGCCGAGCAGGATGGTCTTTGCACCGATTCTTTCGGCGGCCCGCCGTGTCTTTTTCACGAGCACATCAATCACCGCCGCCTGGAATGACGCCGCAATGTCGGCGATTTCCTGCTCGCTCATCGAATCGACCTTATCTTCGCCTTTCATATCCTGGCCCCGGCAGTAATACAAAACGGCCGTCTTGATACCGCTGAAAGAAAAATCCAGCGAATCCGGCCCGAGCATCGAACGCGGAAATCTGATTGCGTTCGGGTTTCCTTTTTTCGCTGCCTTTTCTATAGCAGGTCCGCCGGGATAAGGTAATTTCAGGATGTTTGCAACCTTATCAAAGGCCTCACCGGCGGCATCGTCAATAGTAGAACCTAATAGCTTGGGTTCCAGCGGCGAGCGGTAATCATAAAGGCAGGTATGTCCCCCTGATACGATAAGGGCGACAGCGGGCCCCGTTAGAAGTAAGTTCTCCGGGGGTGTTGACGGACCTTCGCTCGGGATTTCTAACGGGGCGGGCAGCTGCAGATTTTCTTCAGTTAACATCGCCGATTGCAGATGGGCGTGCAGGTGATTGATTGCTATTAGACGTTTGTCCCAGGCAAGTGCGAGAGTTTTAGCGGCGGTAACACCGACGACAAGGGCAATAGTCAGTCCCGGCTGATTTGCAACGGCGATTGCGTCAATATCATCTTTGCTGATGCCGGCCTGTGCAATTGCCTCGGCTATAACGGGATATATTTTTTCGATATGTGCGCGGGATGCGATTTCGGGGACAACACCGCCGTATTTCTCGTGCAGTTTGTTTTGCGAAGCGATTACAGAGGATTTGATAATCTTACCATCAGCCACAACCGCCGCGGCAGTCTCATCGCAACTTGTCTCTATGCCCAGGATATCTACGGATTTGCTTTGCATAAATACGGATGTTAGCCAAAGAAAAGTGTTCTGTCAATGCCGGCGCCATTTATAGTCAACACCCGGGAATAACCCCCGAAGAAATGAGAAAAGAGATTTTCTTAAGATTTTATGGACTGGAGTTTAGCCAGGCTGCTAAAGAAAAGATATTTTTAATGTTCGCGTCCCGATAATGACAAAGATTAAAAAAGCCGTGAGCGATATTCTCATGGCCTTTCGGTACGAAGGCAAATCTTTGTCACATCAGCGGATTAATAGACGGTAGATTCGAGCCAATATGTTGCCAACTCAGCAAAGTCGAGGATGTTAATTATACCATCTCCGTTGTAATCCCATCTTTTGGCGGCTAACGCTTTTGGCACGTTTCCGACAAGAACGATGCAGTCCGCTCCCTCTATAGGTGTCTGGTCGGATAACACACCCGTAAGGGTCAAGACCAGCACCTCGCCATCGGCAAGTTCGCCCTGTGCATTTAAAAGCTCTTCTACAATCTGCTGAGTTTTAAACTTCAGGGTAAGGTCGGTATAGCCATCAGGCCCTTCCGTGGTGCAGTCGCACTCGTTCATATTCGCCGCTGGCGTAGCTACATCTTCATAGCTGCTGCGGATTGGGGCGACGCCGGCCAGGCGAACGGAAGCCACATCAATTTGGCTTACATCAAAGCCCTCTGAACCTAAGATTGCCACAGGTAAGATGCCCTTGCTTGCAAGATTAAGCGGGTTAGGACAGCTTCCAGGCTTGATGTCTATGGCGACGGGTATCGGTTTGAGAACCGGCCTTAAAAAAGGATAAGTTTCATTTTCAAGAATGTCCCAAACGTCAACAAAATCCCAGGTGATGAAAGTAGCCTGCTGCATCATTTGTGCAGTTGTTTTTCCGGCTCCGCCATAACTTGAGGTTTTTCCTGAAGTCTGGGTATCCCAGTAACTGTCATAGGTGCCCCCGCCTTGCCAGTTATAACCAACTAAACCGCCACCAGAACCATTAATTTTTCCTACTGAGTAGCACCTTTGGATTATAGTTGAGGGATAACCAGGATTATAAATATTGTCACCAACTAAACCTCCTACTTTAGAACTCCCAGTTACATCTCCTGTTGCATAGCTATCCTCAATAATAGCACCATAAAGATTTCTTCCAACCAAACCGCCGAATTGGTAAGCGCTGCCGGTGACATTTGCAGTTGAGTAACACTTTGAAATTAAACTACCGCGGGCATTTGAACCGACCAGGCCTCCAATTCCAGAAGAATTGCCTCCGATAAACGCACTCTTGACAGTGCCACTTGACCAGCAGTTAGAAACCGTTGAATTATTGTTGTTATAATTAACTAAAGCGCCAACTGCCATAGAGCCGGTCACATCGACATCAACCAGACCGACATTTTTTATTTCAGCACCGTTGTTAGTATGACGGAACAAACCAATACTATTAGTAGTTGGTCTATTTATATACAATCCTGTTATTGTATGTCCTTGCCCATCAAGTGTGCCGGTGAATGTTCCAATAGGAACAAATCCCTCGTCGCCATTCCAGTTCACCGTCCCAGAAGCATCTATATCGTTTCCTAACACATAGCATGCAGCCAGGTCATCCTGCATTTCCTGAAGCTGCTGGACAGTTGTGATCACGTAAGGGTCTGGCACTGTTCCTGAACCGCTTCCGCTAAAGGCCCATGCCGACCCGCACAGAGCCAAAACCACCACCACTGCCACGAAAAATAAATTGATTCTGACACGCTTCATTTCTTATCTCCTTTCAAAAATTCGTTGATATTTACAGCGCACTAAAAGGGCACCGCTACATCATTGTCAAGAGGAGTCCTTGCTCCGAATATTCTGCATTAAACACAAAACGAAGCAAAAAGCAAGCAAAAAACAAAAAGAATTAACCACGAATTAACACAAATTAAGACGAATTAGTGAAGATTCGTGCAAATTAGTGGCTGAAAATAAAATCCGTGTAATCTGCGCAATCCGTGGTTAAATACTATTAAAGTCTCTGTGACCTCTGTGGCTTTGTTCCCACCGCGGATTTGGCAAGTAGTACGATTTGCTTGCAGACGCTTTTGCAAACGTGCAGGAGTGAAAACCTCAGTGGAACAGGTTTGCCCAGTTCGAAATCCGTGCATATGCTTTCCGGAAAATTATCACCGGTGATTTCTATTTTGTCTGGCTCCGAGCAGCCGAGTCCCATTTGCCTTGCTGTTTTAATCATCGGCAAATCTTCCAGCTTGATATTGACCAGCTTACAGCAGATAGTTTCACAGGCGATAGGCTCAGTTCCGCCGATTAGCCAGCCGAGCGGTCTTGCTCTGCCGCGAATCGGGCCCGGGCCGTCCATTACGATGACGGCATCGATGATTGTCAAGGCAGGATTCAGAAACTCGAATATATCGATGAGAAATTCGCAAAAATCGTCGCTATTGCCGCCTTTTGCAAAGTGCCAGAGCGCCTTTCGCTTGCCGGCGACACAGCCAAACATATTCTTGACCGCAAATGTCGCAACCAGCTGCTGATGTGTTTTGAACTTGGCTAAGTTTATAATGACATCGGCGTCGAGTGCAGCCGAACTTATGCCGACTTTGGTATTGCGTCTTCCAACTCGGCACCATTTCGGTTTATCAAGCTGTTTTACCGGCACAGATAATTCCTTCAGGGGCTCTTCCAATTTTAGCGCCTTTACACATCCGAACACATTGCCCCAGGCCGGTGAATCGCCGATGAAAGGTTTTGCGCCGAAATCTTTTAGCAGCCGTGCGGTCTCGACGATTACCGCCGGGTTGGTCTGTGCGGCGTGACGGCGGGACTTCGGTGCGATGAGATTCGGCTTGAGCAGAACGCTATCGCCGCGATTTATAAATTTTTCCAGTCCGCCGAGCAGCTCGAACTGTCTTTTTATCGCCTCGGCAATTTTGGCTTCACTGTAATCGGTGCATCGAGTTAGTGTTACTGTCGGATTGGACATACAGCGGCTCAATAATTTATTGCCGTACAGAGCAATAAAAATATTCTGACAGCCGGTTTACGTTCGGGTGGTTTACGTTCGGTTCTGCTGAAGAACAGGCTGCCTTCGGGTCTGCTGAAGAATAAGCTGCCCAGGGTTATTTGGTGGTCGATGTATTTCTCCGGCCCCAGGACGACAAGGTCGCCCGGGCTCATTTTCAATCCGAAGCCGGCGGACGTAAAAGGAAATTCGCCGGCTTTTGCACGATACACTAATTCCGGGATTGGCCCCATTATCGGTGGTGAAAATACCGGCAGGATACTCACTTGGCACACGCCTTTTGAGCCGGGGATTTTTCCGGCTTTCATCCGCAGGGTAAGCTCTCCGGGCCCAATGCTCGCTCCTTTCATTGAGCCCTCGGTCGAGATATAAAAGACAGTTTGTTCATTGTCCAATCTTGCAATAGGAAGGTCATTGGCCCGCCCGTCGGGCAGCAATAGCGAAACTCTCTCTGTCCCTTTACCGTCGGCGGCAAGCAATAAATCTATGATTTTACTCCACATCTGGGCCTGGCCGAAGCCGGCTAAAAATGAGTTCGCTTTGAATGCCTCGTAATTATTGAATTGCAATGGTTTTGAATACAACATCCGCCAAATGTCATCCAATGCGCTGATGTTTTCGGCTGGAATTTCAAAAATATAGACGTTAAAATTTGCTGTTTTTAGCAATTGGCCGCCGGGTTCTTCCGCACTATGAGAGGGGGCTAAATCGCC
>JAUXAH010000241.1 GCA_030614945.1 Phycisphaerae bacterium | reverse complement strand
TCAAGCATCCAGCATCTCACTTGGTAAATCCGTGCTAATCCGCGAAACTTGTGCCTGGGGTATCCGTGGTTAAATATTATTGAATTCTCTGCGTTCTTCGCGTGCTCGGCGGTAAAACAGCTAAAAATTTCGCCAATTTTCAGCCAAAATCTGCGTCAATCAGCGTCTAATAAATCCCCCGTTTTTCGCCGGCTTCACAAATGGGACATTGCAAAATGGTCCGGCGACTGTGGACGAAGCTTCTGTAGATGCTTGCATCGAACAAAGATTCGGACAAAGACGCCAAAGCCGGCTAAAAACAAATCAGCGTCAATCTGCGTTAATCTGCGTCTAATTTTTTCTTTATGTCTTCGTGTCTTTGTGGCTATATTTCTACGAACAATGAACTTGTTTTTTAGTCTTTCTTCGTGTTCTTCGTGGTCTAAAAAATGTTTGTGCTTTTTGTGCCTTTTCGCGGCTATATTCGTTCGTGTCTTTGTGCCTTAGTGGCAAAAAACATGACCCTTAAAGCACTACATTAGTATATATGCATATACTTATATACTTCTGTCTCCGTACAAAAAAAACTTCGTGTCTTGGTGCCTTAGTGGCAAAGACATCTGTGAAATCTGCTTGCCCGAATCCCTGCATGTAGTAGCCTGCCCCAGCAAGTCTCAGGCAGGGGGCAGGGACCCAGTTATTTATGTGCTTATAAAGCACTCCGCGATTAAAAATCAATCAAATCTGCGGGTAGTTGGAAGATAAAATCGAAAAATCGAAAAAATTTTTATCTCCTTTTCTCACATCGAGTTACGGGAATCAGGAATCGAGAATCGAACACTATTTTCGACTCAAGAATCTGTGTCCAATAAAAAAATTCTCTTGACACCCAACTTTCTATGAAGTATAATATATATCTAACTAATAGGCTAAAATAGGCTAAAATGGTCAATAATCAATATCGAAGATCCGGCTTTAGACGGAATCATTTATCATTTATCAGTAATCATTGTGCTCTCGGCATCTTTACACTTGTAAAGAATCCTCTACAAATCGCACCTTTTATGCAAAACAAACCCAATTTCCAAAAAAGTCAAGTGAACGTAAGTATCTATTTACAGACGGCTTATGAAAATAAATCCAATTGGACACTTGGTGAAAACAAACCCAATTCAAACCCAAACAAACCCAATTTCCGAAAAGCACAAATGAATGTAAACTCACTTATAACAAAGGATTACAGAAAATAGGATGATTTCGCAGTCCAAAAAAACAAACCCAATTCAAACCCAATTTCCGAAAAGCTAAAATGAATGTAACTTCTTTTATAACAAAGGATTATGAAAATGAACGACTTAGCAGACTCCGGGAAAACAAACCCAATCAAACCCAATCTCAAACCCAGCGCACTCTCTGTGAGTTCTTTTTGTTTTTCACTTTTCTTTGCCCCAGCTATAATCTGGCCGATTACGAACAGACCTGGTTCGAGCGCGGCGGGCAAGAAAGCAGGGGGGTGGCGTTCGGCATGTCAAGTGCTGATTTACTTCAGGGTTAGTAAATATCAATGGATAACGGCAATAATTTTCGTGACGTAATGTTGAGAAGTCGTTAAATTGAAGTATTAATGATATGAATGATTCATTTCGAGTTTTTTTATTGAGAAAGGATATTGTCATGATTTTGAAGTCCGCTACAACAATAATTCTAATAAGCCTCACTTTTGCAATCTATGGCTGCAGCAATAGTATTTCAGAGGGACCTTACCAGGCAACCGGTATCAGGGTTGGCGAGGTGACGGACAATACGGCAATAGTCTGGACGCGTCTGACGCGAAATCCCCAACGCGTCGGCTCGGATGCTCCTATGCCCGACGTTAAATATCGTGACCCCAAAACCGGCGAACTGTTCAAGAAGAAAGACAAATCAAGGCCCAATTTGGCGCCGCTCGTCGAGTATCCAGATGGCTCGACGATTAACACCATTGAAGGGGCCGTACCCGGAGCGCCGGGAGAAATAAGGGTCCTTTACAAGATGGAAAAAGATTCCAAATGGAAGGCCACCAATTGGCGGGCGGTCGACCCAAAACGCGATTACACCGCCCAGTTTAAGTTGACCAATCTCGAACCAAACGCCAAGTGCCGGCTGCGCGTCGAGACCCGAAGCAGTGCAGGAAAGAAGGGACAGGTCATAAAGGGTGGATTTCGCACGGCGCCACGTGCTAATCAAGCCGAAAGGGTACTTTTCACCGTTTCAACCGGTCAGGCTTATCCGGACCAGGATGTTCCCGGCGGTGGTTACAAAATATATCCGGAGATGCTCAAGCTTGACCCGAGCTTCTTCGTCCATACCGGCGACATACTCTACTACGACAAGCTGGCCAAGACGATAGAGCTGGCCCGATGGCATTGGCAAAGAATATACAGCCTCGGCACAAATGTCGAATTTCATCGGCAGGTAGGAAGCTATTTCATCAAGGACGACCATGACACGTGGAGGAACGATTGCTGGCCAAGCATGCAAAATAATTTTATGGGGGATTTTACATTCGAGCAGGGCCAGGCCGTATTCCTCGAGCAGGTACCAATGGGCCAGCGAACCTGGCGAACCTTTCGCTGGGGAAAGGACCTGCAGCTCTGGCTGGTCGAAGGGCGTGACTTCCGCAGTCCCAACATAATGCCCGATGGCCCTGATAAGACAATCTGGGGCAAAGAGCAAAAAGCGTGGTTCAAACGCACCGTCCGGCAATCAGACGCCACATTTCGTATTCTAATCAGTCCAACACCCATTGTAGGACCTGACCGAGCGAACAAGAATGACAACCACGCGAACGCGGGTTTCACACACGAAGGCAATGAGATGAGGGAGTTTATCGCAAAACAGAAGAACATATATGTTATCTGTGGAGATCGCCACTGGCAATACGTATCGGTTGATAAAAAAACGGGCGTGCGGGAATACTCGTGTGGGCCGGCCAGCAACGAACATGCCGGTGGCTGGAGCAATGATAAGATATTTCCCGAGCATCGATACTTAAATGTGATTGGGGGATTCCTGGCCGTCATAGTTGACCGCTCAGAAGATAAGCCCACATTGACCTTTCGACATTACGGCGTTGATGGTGATATTCTTAATGAGGACCGTTTCCCATCTCACGCGAGAAGATGAGCTGCCCCTTTGGTCCTACGTTGACTATGATCCCGCACCAATTAGGCGTGAGCCTAAGCTCAATTGGTGCGGGATGGACAATTAAACTGTTATTTTTTTCATTTCTTTTATGTGAAGGAGGTTATTATGAAACGGTTTAGACTATTGATTCCGGTTTTGTGTCTCTGTCTGGTTGGCTTTAGTGTACTTCTGGCTTATTCAGCTGAGCAAAATAAGGTCAGCAATGAGTTCCGCAAACAGTTTATCAAGAACTTCCAGCGCCTTTCGCTGAACACGACGGTTGGCGACGCCATGATGCTGCGAATTTTAGTCGAAAGCATGAAGGCTAAGCGTGGGGTCGAAGTGGGATCGGCCAACGGCTTCGGAGCCATCAATATGGGAATAGGTTTCGAGAGGACCGGAGGGCACCTTTATACGCTTGAAATCGCCCCAAAGATGGTGAAAGAATGCCGCGAGAATCTGCGGAAGGTTGGCTTAGAGAAAATGGTTACCTGCATAGAGGGAGACGCCGTTGCGACATTGCCAACACTTGAAGGCGAGTTTGATTTCGTTTTCATTGATGCCGTGAAACGGGATTACTTCAAATATTTGAAACTGGTCGAGCCGAAGTTGAAACCAGGCGCCGTGGTCGTCGCCGACAATGTCATCCGTTCCGCCGGGGCAATGAGGGATTTTCTCGATTATATACAAAACAGCCCCAACTACGACACGGTTATTATCCGAGCCTCTATGGAGAAACGGGACGGCATGTCGATCAGCTATAAGATCAAGTGATTTGGCCTCTTAGCACCTGGGCAAATGAGGATATTTCTACTATTGACAGTGGCAGTCACGC
>JAUXAH010000154.1 GCA_030614945.1 Phycisphaerae bacterium | reverse complement strand
GTTGAGATGGACGGGTTTGATACGAACGACCAGGTAATAGTGATAGCGGCGACGAACCGGGCGGATATTTTAGACCATGCATTGACGCGTCCTGGAAGATTCGACAGGCAAATTACTGTACCTCTGCCGGATTTGAAGGGCCGAGTTGATATTTTGAAGGTTCACGCCAAGAAAGTGAAATTAGCCACGGATGCCGACCTGGGAAGACTGGCGCGCGGGACACCTATGTTTACCGGTGCCGACCTGGCAGCTATTATTAACGAAGCCGCCCTGGCGGCGACTATGGCCGATAAAGACTACGTCGAGACGGCTGACTTGGAAGAGGCACGTGACAAGGTGCGATGGGGAAGAGCGAGAAAAAGCAGGGTCATCGATGAGTATGACAAAAAAATTACGGCTTATCATGAGGCCGGGCATGCATTCATCCAATCTGTGCTGGAGGAGGCCGACCCTCTGCATAAAGTCAGCATCATCCCTCGCGGTCCTTACGGCGGGGCGACCTTTGCACTGCCGGAAAAGGACCGTTTGCATTATACAAAGAGATATTGTATGGCACTTTTGCAGGTGTGTTTCGGCGGTCGAATCGCAGAAGAGATATTTTGCGATGATATATCCAGCGGCGCCCAATCGGATATTCAACAGGCCACCAATATCGCTAAGCAAATGATTTTGACCTGGGGTATGAGTGATGAGCTTGGGCTGATTAGTTACGGGCCGGATGCGGGGCTTAAGGATATGATATATGTGATGCCGGGCGAGAAGGAATATTCGGAAAGAACAGCGGAAGTAATCGATAAGGAAATAAAAAGAATTACCAGCGAGGCATATAAAAAAGCAAAAGAGTTGATAGAGTCAAACAAGGATAAACTCGAGAGAATAGCGAAGGCGCTGCTGAAATACGAAACTCTCGATGCTGATGATGTCGAATTGATTCTGGAAGGCGGCGAGCTGGACAAGCCTACAGTTAGCGATTTGCTGGCTGCCGAGCAAGCCAAAAACGAGCAGTCAAATCCCGAGCAAAAAGAGCAGCAAGAGCCGTCGAAAAGTTAACATTCTCTTTATTCCAATTACCTCTGAATTGTCTTATGCGGAAAAAATCTGCTGCGATATTGTGGGTAGTTTGCATTTTCGCGGTCAATGGCTCTGTCCGGGGTGAAAGCGCAGACGAGCCACGTTCAACAATCACCACCGACGTTGTTACTATCTCGGTTGAGCAGCAGTATGAGACTGTTCTGCCGGGAAGTAAGTCTGCGCTTGCGATTCATTTCGAGCTGAAAAAAGACTGGCATTTTTACGCATCGGCCAAAACCGCTCCAGGTGCTGTGAATCTTAAAATCAAACCTTCTGCGAAAGATTACATAAGCTTCTCCAGGCCGATATTTCCCCAGCCACAGTTGTATTTCGACAAGGTTTCAAACAAAAAACTTGAGGTGTTCAGTGATAAGTTCACAGTGTTTTTACCATTTAGTGTTGCCCGGACTGAATTTGAGACTGGCAAAACCAGTGTCAACGCCAAAATCGGTATCGAAGGGACGGTATGTTCGGATATTCAATGTCGTGTGCCGGATTTTGGCGAATTGAGGACAGAGATAAGAATTGATTCTACTGTGCCGATGAGTGAGCCGAATTTTTTTCTGCCGGATTTGACAGAAGCGCCACAGGTGAGGGAGCCTGAATTGACAAGTCAATTGGCAAGTTATTCTGTCTGGTTTGCTCTTGGTTTGGCGTTTTTGGCGGGCCTGTCTCTCAATATTATGCCTTGTGTCTGGCCGGTATTGCCTATTATCGTGATGCGCATCGTCGAGCAGGCAAAGGCAGGCAGAAAGCAATCCATTGTAATGGGTCTTGCCTTTTGTCTTGGGATATTGCTGTTCTTCGCCTGCCTTGCGGGCTCGAATATTATTTTGCGGGTCTCCTACGGAACAGTACTCCAGTGGGGAGACCATTTACGAAATCCAATTGTCGCCGGAGGCTTGGCACTTTTGCTGGTAGTGCTGGCACTATTTATGTTCGGTGTCTTTACAATTACCGTACCGTCTTCAATTGCAGGCAAATCCGGCTCCGGCAAAGGCTATCCCGGAGCTGTTGGAATGGGTTTTCTGGCAGCCGTATTGAGTACGCCCTGCAGTTTTGCAATTTTAGCGGCGGCCTTTGCCTGGGCACAGTTGCAGCCCTTGCCCTTGGGAACTTTTGCGATAATGGTTATAGGTCTCGGTATGGCTGTCCCTTACGCAATACTGACTTCAATGCCCGGCTTATTGAAACGCCTGCCTAAAGCGGGAAGATGGATGGAGTTGTTTAAGCAGGGCATTGGATTTGTTCTCCTGATTATCGCGGTGAAAATGATTAAGGGAATTCCGGCAACCAGCAGAATTGGTGTGCTGTATTTTGCAGTTGTGCTCAGTTTTTGTATTTGGATGTGGAGCAGTTGGGTTGGATACGGCACTAAACTATCCCGTAAATTGGTTGTACGGGGTATCGCGGTTCTTTTAGTTATTGGGGCCTGGTTGTTCCTTTTTGCTCCGGAGCTTGTTGACTGGCAGGAATATGACGCGAATTTGATAGAGGCGGCTATTGCTGAAAAAAGACCTGTCTTAATCAAGTTTACTGCGGATTGGTGTACGATTTGCGACGTTGTGGATAAAGTGGTTTATGGGCGCAAAGACATCGCTAAGCTAATCGAGCAAAAAGGTATTTTAGCAATTAAGGCCGATACAACACTTGCCGATTATCCGGCGACGATTGCTTTGAAAAACAAGTATGAAGAACTGGGGGTTCCGGTAAGCATATTGTATATACCCGGCGAGAAGGAGCCGCTGAGATTCCATAAGATATTTTTTGCGAAAAAACTGAAAGGACTTTTGAAAAAACTTCCTTCTAAATAGCAGCTATGCCAAAAAAAGCAAAAGTAAAAAAAAACAAGATTAAGGTGAGCAAGGCCGAGGCGGCTGAGCGGGTCAAAAAAATTTGGCCGATATTGAACAAAGCATACCCGCAGGCAAAAACCGCACTGAGGTTTAAGAATCCGCTGGAGCTGCTGATTGCAACGATTTTGTCGGCACAATGCACGGACGTGCGCGTCAATATGGTTACTCCTGAGTTGTTCAAGAAATATAAATCGGCTGAGGATTGGGCAAGAGCTGATATAAAGGAGATTGAGTCGGACATAAAAAGCACGGGTTTCTATCACAATAAGGCAATCAGTATCAACCGCGCCTGTGCAGGGATAATACAGCAGTTCGGCGGCAAAGTCCCTGATACAATGGAAGAGCTTTTGCAGCTTCAGGGCGTGGGCAGAAAGACGGCCAACGTTGTGTTGGGCAATGCTTTCGGCAAGCCGGCGATAGCCTGTGATACTCACGTTATTCGGCTGTCCCGGCGGCTGGTGCTTTCCGAAAACAGCGATGCGGTAAAGTTGGAATTTGATTTGGCCGAAATAGTGCCAGAGAGCAACTGGACGACGTTCAGTCACTTGTTGATTTTTCATGGGCGGAAGTATTGCCGCGCCCGTAAGCCGGACTGTGAAAATTGCCCGATTTCCAAATTCTGTCCTGCTGCAAAGAACCCGGCTTTATGGTAGAGTGAATCGTGAAGCGAAATACGAGCCCCGCCCCTCCGAGGGGCGGGACGAGCCACGAGATACGATATTGAAGGAGAGTTTTTTATGATGGATATGATTGAAAGTCCGGTGCAAGACCTCTGGCGGATATTCAGGGTAATGGCTGAGTTTACCGAGGGCTTTGAGGAGCTTGCTTCCATAGGCCCTGCCGTGTCGTTTTTCGGCTCATCCCGCGCAAAGCCGGGCCAGCCGTACTATAAACTTGCCCGGGAGACCGCATCTGAGGTAACAAAAGCCGGATTTGCCGTAATAACCGGCGGCGGCGGCGGAATTATGGAAGCCGCAAATAAAGGGGCTGCAGAGGCAGGCGGTAGAAGCATCGGGCTCAATATCGAACTTCCGATGGAGCAGGTTCCGAACGAGTACCAGAATCTGTCGCTGCATTTCAGGTATTTCTTTTGCCGCAAGGTGATGTTCTTGAAATACGCTCACGGTTTTATAGTTTTCCCCGGCGGTTATGGGACTATGGATGAGTTTTTCGAATCGCTGGTGTTGATTCAAACATTAAAGCAGGCGTTTTTCCCCGTGATTTTGATGGGCAGTGACTACTGGGACGGCTTGATTAAGTGGATGACCGAAAAGATGCTAAAAGTTCACAATCACATCTCCCCGGAAGATATGGATGTTTTTACCGTGGTGGATGACCCAAAGCAAGCGACTAAGATTATAGTAGATTTCAGAGAGGCAAAAGGCCGTGGCGGCCTGGCACTGCCGTCAGGAATGAGGAAAAACGCAAAATATAAAACCACACCGTAAAATCGGTAGATTCGCTTCTAACTAAATAAACATATTTGGAGGTTGTTTTTCGTTTTTCACTCCCTCCATTGCCTTATCTAAATGCTCAAGCAGATACTTTTTCTCAGGCCCGCCGAGATGCTCCCAGGGCAGAATTTCGCCGGGGCCGAATTGCCTTTGTGCGAGCACTTCAACATCCATACCGAATTTTTCAAAGACCTTTTGCCAGATTTCATAGTTGAAGCATTCGTCCCACAAATCGAATCTTGCACCGTCTTGCCAGGCCTCCTCGATAACGTTGCATAGCCGTCTGTCACCCCGCGCTATTGCCGATTCCAGTACGCTGCGATTTATATCGTGGAACTTAAACTGGAGGAATTTTGCGTGAAGTTTTCGTTTCTCTTCGAGTATTAACCGTTTTGCCTGCTCGAAATATGCTTTTGGCTTTTGTCCGAGCCATCCGAACGGCGTATGCGGCTTCGGCGCTAACCAGCTTACGGTAATGTTGATTTTGGCTGTTTTGCCGTCTATTTCTTTTCGCAGTTTGGCTAATTGAAATGATAACTGCACAATTTGTTTTACATCTTCCGGAGTCTCACCGGGCAGACCGACCATAAAGTAGAGTTTTAATTTTTGCCATCCGGCCCGGTACGCCTCCTCCACAGCGGCAAACAAATCCTCGTCTTTTAAGGGCTTGTTGATAATCCGCCTTAATTTTTCGCTCGCCGCTTCAACGGCAATTGTCAGACCGCTTTTTCTTACCGAAGTCAGCAATTTGGGAAGTAGTTTTAGCTGGCGGTCGACGCGCAAACTCGGCAGTGACAGGCCGACATACTTGTCTTGAAAATATTCCTGCAGAGCGGCGACTAATTCTTCGAGCTTTGGATAATCGGCGGT
>JAUXAH010000591.1 GCA_030614945.1 Phycisphaerae bacterium | reverse complement strand
GGGCTCTTTGAATCTGTCCAGCCAGCAGTATGCCTCTATGTAATCGCCCGCTTTCAAGTCCAGCACCGGCTCGTCAACCTGTACTCGCACCGTCCCGCTTGCCTCTGCCCAACCGGCAACGGCTTTTATCTTCTCCACCTTAAGGTAAAAACTGCTGGCAGGGTCAGTGAACTTAAACCTTGCAAATTGCCAGTCCCGATTTTCGTTAACATATGGGTCAGTAACAATTAGTCCACGAATCGTCGCCAGTTTGCGCTCGTTTTCTTTTACCGCCGAGCTCGCTGAGGCCGCTGAGTTTAATTTTAATTCTTTCTCTGCGTTCTCCGCGTTCTCTGCGGTTAATTCTTTTTTCCTGGCAACGAAATTGCGGATATCATCGGGCCTCGGCTGATAATAGCTTGTCAGCCGAATCGCACCAAGGCAGGCAAAACAGGCCAGAGCCAGGTACGCCGTGGCATATTGTTAATTGGTTATTGGTAATTGGTGTTTGTTAAATGGTAATTGTTGATTGTTAGAGTAAAACTGTTGGATGATAAAGAAGAAAACGGCTGCTGCTGTCAGCGAAGCAAGCAATATCAGCCACAGCCAGACTGATAAGTCGAGTGTGCTCTGGAGCAGTATCCCTGCGATTAAACCTACAACTACAAACAGTAGGGGGGCTGTACTTATAATTTGCTTATGAGAATTTGCGAGGCCCCCGGCGAGCTGCTTATCAATCAGAGCTAATTTCCGCTGTATGTCGTCCATATTTAGCCTGTGATTTTACTCAATGTTTTATTCTTCTGCCACAGAGAACAGAGAAAGTAAATAGCTATTAGTTAGTGGGCAGTATTTTAAGTTTTTGAAAATCCTAAAATTTTAAAAATTGGGTTTTTTGGGAAAATTTCGGGGTGATTTTAGGTGGGATGTTGGTTTTTGAGGTAAAAATGGGGTTGGGTAAGTTAAACTGTGGGGTTTGGGTAAAATAGGTAAGGAAAAAACGTTTGAAAACGTTCGAAAACGTTTGAAAATATTCGAAAATATTCGAAAAGTAGGGTGAAATGTTTGAAAATATTCGAAAATATTCGAAAAATTTGAGCAGTTTTTCAGCTTAACATTGTGTTAATTTAGGCAAAGTAGGCAAGGGCTTTTAGCCACGGAGAACACGGAGTTTTTTAGCCACGAAGGCACAAAGACACAAGTAAGAATTTGCCACAGAGCACACAGAGTAAATTCAATCAGAAATTCGAGATCCGAGACACGAAATACGAAACAAATTCGAATGCGGATACGCACGCTTCTGACAGGCGTGAGCAAAATACGAAATTCAAAACGAACTGAGTCTTTTGTTAACCGCAGAGCCCGCAGAGAACGCGGGGAGTTAAATTATCAGCCACCAAGAAACAAAGACACAAAGAAAAAATAGCCACAGA
>JAUXAH010000506.1 GCA_030614945.1 Phycisphaerae bacterium | reverse complement strand
AATATTTAAATCTTTATGACTCGATTTTACAAATAATCGACAATATCAATTTTACCAAAAAATGTGGCAGAGTCAAACCTTTTTAATCCAGGTTTATACTTTCTCGAAAGTGAATTTGTGGGCGTCGGCGTCGATTTTTATTGTGTCGCCGTCGGTGAATTTGCCGGCTAAAAGCTCGGCGGCAAGCGGATTCTCCAGGCGTTTCTGAATCGTCCGCTTCAAGGGCCTTGCACCAAAAACGGGGTCGTAGCCCTCGTCCGTAATCAGCTTACGGGCGTTGTTGGTGAATTCAACCCCAATTTTGCGTGCACCCAGACGTCCTCTGAGGTAATTGAGCTGGATATCGACAATCTTTCTTAAATCGTCCTTTGTGAGTATATGGAAAACGATTATCTCATCGACCCGATTCAAAAACTCCGGCTTAAAGAGCTGTTTGAGCGCATCCTTAACGTGGGCCTCGATTTCCCAGTCGGCACCGGATTCTTCGGTGAGCTGCTGAATCTGCTGGCTGGCAATATTGCTGGTCATAATGATGACGGTGTTCTTGAAATCGACGGTTCGGCCTTTTCCATCGGTCAATCGCCCATCGTCAAAAACCTGCAGCAACACATTGAAGACGTCCGGATGGGCCTTTTCAATCTCATCGAGCAGAATTACCGAATATGGCTTGCGGCGAACCGACTCGGTCAATCTGCCGCCTTCCTCGTAACCGACATAGCCCGGCGGCGAGCCGATTAGCCGAGCGACGCAATGTGCCTCCATAAACTCACTCATATCAATCCGAATCATAGCGGCCGGGTCGTTAAACAGAAAATCTGCAAGCGCCTTGGAAAGCTCGGTTTTGCCCACGCCCGTCGGCCCAAGAAATAGGAATGTCCCTATCGGCCGATTCGGGTCCCCTAATCCCGACCGGCTCCTGCGAACCGCATTGCAAAGTGCGGTAACCGCCTCATCTTGCCCGACCACTCTTTTAGCGATGGCCTCGGCCATCTTCATTAGACGCTCCCGCTCACCGCTCAACAATCTCGCAACCGGTATCCCGGTCCATTTGGATACAACTTCAGCGATGTGCTCTTCGGTTACTTCGTTCTGGATTATGGCCCTGTCGGATTTGGAAAGTTGCGTCTCTTTTTCGTTAAGCTCTTTTTTCAAATCTGCTATTGTACCGTATTTCAGACGAGCAGCGGTCTCCAATTCACCTTTACGCTGGGCGTTTTCAAACTGGTTTTGGGCCTCTTCGATTTTTTCTTTCAATTGTTTTATCTGGTCGATGTCACCTCTTGCACTTTCCCACTGTGCTGTAAGCTCTTTGTCCCGCTGTTCCAGTTCAGCTAACTGCTTTTCGGTATTTTTTAATCGCTCTTTGCTTGCTTTGTCGGTTTCTTTTTTCAATGCCTGGCGTTCGATTTGAAGCTGAACAATCTTTCTGCGAATAGTATCCAGCTCGGCAGGCAGCGAATCATTCTCGATTCGCAACTTCGAGGCCGACTCGTCAACCAAATCTATCGCCTTGTCCGGCAGCCATCGGTCGGAAATGTAGCGATTTGACAGAGTCGCAGCCGCCACAAGGGCGGAGTCCGTAATGCGGACGCCGTGGTGGGTGTCATAGCGGTCCTTCAGGCCTCGGAGAATGGCTATGGTTTCTTCAACGCTCGGCGGGTCAATCAAAATCGGCTGAAAACGCCTCTCGAGCGCAGCGTCTTTTTCCATATACTTTCGATATTCGTCAATCGTAGTCGCACCGATACAGCGCAGCTCGCCCCGCGCAAGCGACGGCTTTAGCAA
>JAUXAH010000071.1 GCA_030614945.1 Phycisphaerae bacterium | reverse complement strand
TCAAAAATCAAAGTGACAGATAAAAATTCAAAAATGACATTTCGTGTCATTGCGAGCGAAGCGAAGCAATCTCGACCATTCGCAAATTAGAGATTGCCACATCCTCACTTCGTTCGGGTTCGCAATGACATTTTGCATTTTAATATGTAATTTTGCTTTTTGCATTTTAATTTTTAATTTTCTTATACCATTTGCTCAAAATCTCTCTATCGCTTACAATAAGTCGGCTATGAGCTCTTCAAAAAAGATTTCCGCCAAGAACATCGAAACCGTTCCGCTAAAGCTCAACAATGGTTGGAGCGGCAGGGCGGTACTGTCCGCTACCTCTGGCAGGAACTTTTCCAGAACCGACTGGACCGATTGTCTCGCGCAGCCCGAGCTGCTGTTCGAAGATGTCGAAAAAATCCTGAAAACAGAAGGCAGAAACTGTGTCGCTGTGAAAAATCTTACAATAGCAAACAACCGGCTAAAAGTCGTTATCAAACGCCACCACCCTCAAGCCGGCTTGCGCCAATTCTTTCGTTCGTTTCGACCCGGCAGGGCGCTGCGAAGCTTCAAAACTGCTCTTAAATTACTTGGCTGTGGCATTCCGGCGATAGCTCCCCTTGCAGCTTTGCACCAAAAACGAAACTTACTTACCAGACAAAGCATTTACATTACCGAATATTTCGAAAACAGTTCCGAGCTTTACACTTTTTCTTCCCAACAATTGTCGAAAGTCCAGGCAGGGCGGTTCGCACTAAAAAAAGAGTCTTCTCATCAGCTCGCCGCCATATTAAGCGCGCTGCACAAAAACGGCCTATGGCACAGAGATTCAAAAGCCAGCAATTTTATCGTTACTAAAGACACCGAAAATAAATATAGAATATTGCTCGCCGATATGGACGGAATAAAGCGCTATTTCCTGCGCCGCAGAAGCAGCCAATTTCGCTCATTGTGGCAGCTCGCCGCCTCGATGCTCCCTGTATCTGTTATTAACCGAACAGATTACTTGCGAACCTTTACAGCTTATTGTAATCTTGTCGGCCTTGAGTTTTCGCAACGCCGCCCGATTTACCGTGAGCTCGCAACCCGGGCCAAAAAAAAATCAAAAATCAAAAGTCAAATGTCAAAATGACAAATCAAAAATTAAAAATTTCAAAAAAGTTTTGCATTTTAATATGTAATTTTGCATTTTACATTTTAATCTTTGCACTTTTTTATTATGTCTGAAACTCTCAAAAACATCTTGATAATAAAGCCCAGCTCACTGGGCGACATAGTCCTGGCTTTGCCGGCCCTTTCAGCTTTGCGCAAAAGTTTTCCGGATGTGAAGATTAGCTGGCTTATCCGCCCGGAGTTTACACCACTCCTTAAAAACCATCCGCATCTAACCGATAGCATTCTTTTTGACCGCAAGTTCCTCGGCAGAGCCTGGTACCATCCCGGAGCATTCGCCTCTCTTGTGTCGCTTATCCGCCGGCTTCGCCAGAGTAAATTCGACGCCGTAATAGACTTGCAGGGTCTTTTCAGGACTGCTTCTTTCGCCTGGCTCTCCGGCTGTAAAAAACGCCTCGGAATGGCGAACGCCAGAGAGCTCGCTCGCATCTTTTACACGCATAAGGTCGCCCAGGACAAAGCTTGTATTCATTTGGTCGATTACTACTTAAAGATAATCCGAACCGCTGGTGCTTCCTCTCTCGATGTTCGGTTTGTATTGCCGCAGGACCCTGCCGCTGCCGATTCGATTAGCAGCTTATTAACCAGCCGCAATATCAAACCTGACAACTACGCCGTCTTTGTACCCGGCTCCGCTCGCAGCGACAAATGTTGGCCAATCGAACGATTCGCCGCTTTGGCTGATAAAATTTCATCGCAGTTTCACCCCTCTATAGTTGCCACGGGCACAGCATCTGAAACCAGCACTGTTGAAAACCTGAAAGCCCTAACCAATGTCCCCATAGCCAACCTTGCTGGCCGAACTTCTCTTAGCCAACTAATAGCTCTACTAAGGGCCGCCAGACTGGTGGTAAGCAATGACACCGGCCCGGGCCACATCGCCGCTGCTCTCGGCACGCCTCTGGTTCTGATATTTGGTCCTACTAACCCCGCCAGGGTAGCCCCGTATGGAAGGGGTCGCTGCGTTGCGGCGATTGAACCCGACAGCAGGGGCTTCAAGGCCGACAGCACCGACCCAAAACACGATATTATTGCCATAACCGTTGATGAAGTTTACAAAAAGGTATGCGAGCAAATGAATTCGTAGTCCTCTGTCGTTGCTCAATTGATGTTTGTCATTCCTGCGCAAGCAGGAATCCATCTTCTTTTCCTTTTATTCTATTTCTTCTCTGCGTTCTCGGCGTTTAATCCTTCCTGCAAAAGCAGGTGAGTCCCTATTCTTATTTTTGTTCTTCTCTGTTTTCCTCTGTGTTCTCTGTGGCTTAATTTGTTTTGAACCTTTGTATTTCGGTCATTCGAATTTGTTTCGTGCTTCGGATTTCGTATTTCGGATTTCATTCTTACTTAATCTGCGTTCTCTGCGGTTAATCTTTTTCCAACCACAGAAACACATCGTTTACAGAGATCAGGATGTTTACTCTCCGCCCCAACGCTCGGCCAATAATTCCAGCACCGCTGACATTTCTTGAAACTGCTCTTTTGGGCTGTGGCTGTTGTCTCACCCGCGGCTTTTTGTAGCTTCACCTCGCTAACAATACAAAGTGCCGCAAATTGTTCAAGTCCAAGGTCATTAAGAACCCCGGCGTCCTCATCATCGCAGTTAATAGTTACGCTCGCTTCCTGATTGCTTGCAATCTTTTTTTCCTGCCTCAGACCTTCCAGGACCCGCAGGACCTCGTCGCGCAGCCCCATTAACTTCTGCCACCGCGGCTCGGCACTCGCCAAGTCAATGGAATCATCAACTTTCGGCATCTCAGCCAGATGCACGCTCTCGACTCTCGTCCCTCGTCCCTCGTCCCTCGTCCTTCGCCCTTCGTCCCCAGGGTCACGAGTCACACCCTTCATTGCCGCCCATACCTCCTCGGCGGTGTGCACTAATACAGGCGCCAGCATCCGAACCAGGCAATCTAATATCCGGTGCATTGCCGTCTGTGCGCTGCGCCGCGACAAACTATCCGCCGCATCGCAGTACAGTCTGTCCTTGAGCACATCCATATAGATACTGCTCATCTCGACCGTGCAGAAGTTGTAAAGCAGTGAAAAAACTCTATGAAAGACAAAGTTCTCGTATGCCTCCGTTACATTGGCAATCAGCTTTTGCAGCTGCTGCATCGCCCGCTTATCTATCTTGAACATATCATCGTAGGCCGCGCCTTTAACATTCGGGTCAAAATCATCGATATTGCCGAGCAGAAATCTGAGCGTATTTCTGATTTTCCTGTAGGCATCCTGCGTCCGTCCTATCAGCTCATCGTTGCACCGTATATCTTCCTGATAATTTACGCTCGCCACCCACAGCCGAAGAATATCCGAGCCGTATTTTGCAACCTCCTCCTGCGCGTTAACGTAGTTACCCAGCGATTTCGACTGTTTGAGACCCTTCTCGTCAACGGTAAAGCCATGCGTCAGAACGCCCTTGAATGGCTCTTGGCCCGTTGCTCCCAGCGCCGGCAAAAGTGACAGTTGAAACCACCCGCGATGCTGGTCCGAGCCTTCCAGGTACAAATCCACCGGCACCGGCCAGCCCGCTTTTTTAGCCACGCTGTTCCAGCTGCAGCCCGATTCGAACCACACATCGAAAATATTTTCTTCTTTCTCCAGGTCATCGAAAGAGAAGCCCTCCGGCAATTCAAAATCATCGCCCAAAATTTCTCGGGCCGAGTCCGTAAACCAGCTATCCGAGCCTTTCTCGGAGATATGCCTGGCCACAGCCAACACAGATTCCTTCATCAACAAGCTCTCGCCATTCGAGTTCACAAACACCGGCAGCGGCAGTCCCCACGAGCGCTGCCTGCTGATACACCAGTCAGGCCGGGACTCCAGCATCCCCTCGATGCGCTTTTGCCCCCACGCAGGAATCCATTTTATTTCTTTCACCCGCTCCAGCGCCAAATCGCGCAAACTCTTACCGCCACCCTTCTTGCTTTCGCCTGCCCCCGCGTCTCCCGACGCAAGACGGGGCGGCGGGTAAGAAAGCAGGGGGGTGTCAACGCTGATAAACCACTGCTCCGTCGCCCTGAAGATGACCGGCCCCTTGCTCCGCCAGCAATGAGGATAGCTGTGTAGAATTTTGCCTTCCACAAATAGCAATCCGCTCTTTTTCAAATGCTCAATTATCTCCGAATCAATCTTTAGTACGTTTTTACCAACCAGCCACTTTGGCACCGTATCATCATAACACCCATCGTCCATCACCGGCGAATAAATTGCCAGCCCATATTTCCGCCCCGACACATAGTCCTCAAGGCCGTGCCCCGGTGCGGTATGCACAAGCCCCGTACCATCCTCAGTCGTAACGTAATCGGCAAGGATTATCATATAGGCGTCTTTGTCCGTCGGATTATCATCCACAAACGGATGCTCGTACCGTAAACCTTCGAGATTCTTGCCTTTTATTGTTTTTTTGCTGACGGTATATTGTCCTTCTCCTAAGCCGGCCGCAGCAACTACCGCCTCAACACGGTCAGTTGCTACTAACGACACAAACCTATTGCCATCCTTTTCGTAAGTCAGCGTTGTGTAATCGAGATGTGGATGCACTGCTATAGCCAGATTGGCCGTCAGCGTCCACGGCGTCGTCGTCCATATCATAAAGCATACTCGTGGCTCGTGGCTCGATTCTCGTTGCTCGCCGCGAGTATCCAGTATCGAGTATCGAGTATCGAGAAGTCCAAGCTCGACCAACCGCCCAATGCTTTCCTCAGCAACAGGAAAATTAACGAAGATACTCGGCGATGAAATGTCCTTATATTCTAATTCCGCCTCCGCCAGCGCCGTCTCGCACCCAATCGACCAGTGAATCGGCCTCAACTGCTTATAAACCAATCCCTTCCCGACTAATTCGGCGAATACCTCCAGTATCCCCGCCTCATACCCCGGCGTAAACGTAAGATAAGGATTCTCAAAATCGCCGAATATACCTAATTCCTGAAACTGCCTGCTTTGCACCTTGACGTATTTGCTTGCATATTTCTTACAGGCCTTGCGGATATCGGGCTTACTCATCTGGCGCACTTTATCGCCAAGCTCTGCCACCACCTTCGATTCAATAGGCAGACCGTGGCAGTCCCAGCCCGGCACGTAAGGCGCATCGAAACCCGCCATCGTCTTGTACTTAACAACCAGGTCTTTGAGCACCTTATTTATAACGTGTCCCATATGGATATCGCCGTTGGCGTAGGGCGGCCCATCGTGAAGTATATACAAAGGCGCTCCCTTCTTGGCCTTTCTGATTTCGCCGTAGATATTCTTCTTCGCCCATTCCTTGCGCAGTTGCGGCTCACGCTGAACAAGGTTCGCCTTCATAGAAAAGCCGGTCTTCGGCAGATTCAGTGTGTCCCGATAACCTTTGTCCTTCTTATCCGACATCTAATAAATCCTTAAAAAGTCTAAAACAATCAAACGGCATATGGTAAATGCTCTAACTGTCATTGTCAACATCACCTTACCGTCATTGCGAGGCCTGCTGTGCAGGCCGCGGCAATCTCGTTTTCAACTCAAAACTAAGCACTAAACTAAAAATTCCCCCCGAACTCTGACAACTGGCCCCTATCCCTTATTTTTTACTTTTTCCCTTTGACTTTTACGGTCTATTACGCTATTTTATCTAACTAAATACGGAAACACCAAGGGGCGGAATACTTCTTTGAATCGTCCGTTTGTCATTCCTGCGCAGGACGGGCGGGTGGCAGTTTGGTAGGGTGTGCACCGCACACCGAAGCGCTGTTTATTCCCCGAACGTATCCTCAGTTTGGTAGGGTGTGCACCGCACACCGAAACGCTGTTTATTCCCCAAACGTATCCTTAGTGTACAAGGGCTCTGATACAACGGGCCTTCGACCGTCGCAATCGCAGAGCCAGTCATGTCTGTAATAACCTTGTTTGACCCATTGGTCAAAGCTCGAATACGGCCAGGCATGCGGACAACGAACCAAACCGTGCTTGACGGGATTGAAGTGAATATAATTGACATGTCGCATCAGGTCCTCTTCATCACGGATTCTGTGTTCCCAAAACCTCTTTTGCCAGATACCGCGTTCGCGGTGGTTGCGCCGGGCCTGCGAGATTTCCGTTTCTTTACCGCCGATACCCATCCACAGCTTGGAGAACCTGCTCTTTATGCGGCCCCACCGTTTCGAGAAATCGGCATCATTGTCAGGCAATTCCCAAACGCAGTGCAGGTGTTCCGGCAGCAGAACGATAGCCGCCAAATCAAATGGATGTTCTGCTTTTTCTTCAACAATCACCTGCCGCAGGCATTCGCAAGCTGTGGGTTTTGAAAACAGATCCCGCCTGTGATGTGTCACCAACGTGAAGAAGAACATTCCTCCGGGTTCGTATGTTCGCTTATAATTCGGCATTGTAAGACCAATATAATCATAAAAAAGCATTCCATCAAAAGAAAAAGGTGTGCAATGCACACCCTACCCACTACTCATTATATGCTTTCCGTATAAGAACCCGTAGCCGTTTCACTGTCCACATAACACGCGTTTTTCCTCAACATTTAAGCGCGCTTGAAATACAGGCGTCCTAATCCTGAACCACAAATCCAGGATGTGCTCGCTTGCTCACTCGTTAATAATAAATTTACACTATTGAAGCGGCAAGATTTGCTCGAATACGACTTGCTATTTGGTGTGGGCACAAAGTCCATCAGTCAATTCTCCGAGAATAAAGTGGACTTACTAATTGTCCCAAACCCTTCTGGATTTTGTCAATAAAAAAATATCAGAAACACAAAAAAAATTTTGCTCGGTTTTCTATTGATTTTACGTGTTTTTTGTGGATAAATTTTAGCGAGGAGGTTGATATTTTTGAAAGTTTATTCTTGACGGATAAACATAAATAGGTTTTATTTACAGGCGAGGGTGAAGAACGTAGAATCTGTCGGGCTGTAATGGCTTGTAGAGAAGAGCTTGTGTATTTTATAGGACGGTCAAAATATCTATACTTAAGTTTTTTGGAAAGGATTGAATAATGCGAATTGTCAAACTTTCGGGGGTTTTTCTTGTATGTGCCTGTGTCGCACTGATAACTGGTTGTGGACCGGGGTTGCAGGACCTCAGAATCCAAAACGCCGCACTGAACAAAAGAAAAGCGAAGCTTGAGAGTGAACTGCAGGTTACCAGGCTAAAACTCCAGCAGTTAGAAAGACAGCTTGCTTACGCTGAAGCGATTGACGGTGTCGAGGTAAAGACACTGCAGGAAAGAATTGCCGCACTTGAAGAAGAGCGGGCTAAAAAGCTGGAATTGATTGCTTCAATGCAGCAGCAGTTGCTCGGCGGAATGCCGCTGCCGGTCGAGCTCAGTATTATGCTGGAGGAGTTTGCCGAGCGTGAGGATATGGTTACCTTCGACCCGGACCGAGGCGTAGTGAAGTTCAAGAGCGATCTGCTTTTCAAGAGCGGCAGCGACGAGGTGGTGCCTGCGGCGGTCCAGGCCGTCAAAACGCTTTGCAAGATTCTGAATTCCGAAAAGGGCGGCAAATTTGATATTATAATTGCCGGCCACACAGACGACCAGCCGATTCGCTATTCACGCGCAAAGCATCCGACCAACTGGCACCTGTCGGCCCACAGGGCAATATCCGTGCTGAACCTAATGGCGGGGAGCAATGTTGCTCAGAAGCGAATGAGTGTGCGCGGCTTTGGCGAACTCCGGCCGATTGTGCCGAATAAGCCCGGCAACAAAGGCAATTCACAAAACAGACGAGTCGAGATTTACATTGTCCCCCAGGGAATGTAGGTGGCACGGCCATCTTGGCCGTGTTTCCATAGGCTGGAAGCCTATGCTACGACCGAGACCCCGTTTTGAGGGTTCGGGCCTCATTTTCTGATTTTTTGGAAAATGGGAACATAGATGCGAGGTACGAGCGCCCGTATACGAGAATGGCGGAACGCACTTTAATTATTATCAAGCCGGACGGCATACATCGGCATTTGGCCGGTGAGATAATTCGGCGATTTGAAAAAAAGGGCTTCAAGCTCG
>JAUXAH010000494.1 GCA_030614945.1 Phycisphaerae bacterium | reverse complement strand
AGACAATTCTGTTCACCTGACTCGGCAGGGGGGTAACGCCGCGGCACCGCTCTTGCCGGACACCGAATATTGCAAATCCCGCGCCGGTCCAGCACAGGATTGTCAGCAATAGCCACCACCACTTGTTCATCAGGTTCTCTTAAACTGTTTTTCCAAATCACTTGTCGAAAATTTTATTGTAGTGGGCCTGCCGTGGGGACACCGACTCGCTCTTTCGGCGGCTTCTCTATCTGTGAGCAGTTGTTCCATTTCGCTGTCGCTTAGCTTTTGTCCGGCCTTGATTGCCGCCTTACACGCAGCCATATTCAAAACCTCATCAAGCAGTCTTTCCGCATCAAGGCCCACATCCTTGTCAGTGAGTAAGTCGGTCAAATCCTGAACGAAATCGAGCGGGTCCGCCTTTGCCAGCAGGGTGGGAAATGCCTGTATAGCGTAAGTATGCGGACCAAACGGTGCAAGCTCGATTCCCAATTTTTCAATCAGCTCGGCATTGGTTTTAAGCGCATCGGCCTGAGCGTCGGTCAGCTCAAAACTTTCGGGTATCAGCAGCTTCTGGGATTCGAGCTTACCGGCCGACATTCGCCTGCATAAATCTTCATATATTATGCGTTCGTGAAGCGCGTGCTGGTCAATGATGACAAATCCATCATCAGTTTGTGCGACAATGAAGCTGTCGTGTATTTGCAGGAATTTTCTTTGCGGCTGCGGCGTTTCGTATTTTCTCTCTTGTATCCTTCGACTGCGCTCAGGACAGGTCTGGTATCTCGCTTCATATTTCACGGTTCCGGCTTTGTGTTCGAATTGCTGCTGCGTTTGAACAGGTCTGTGCTTTTTGAAAAATTCTGCCATTGCATCGGCAATTTTTTGGTCCCGCACCGAAACGGAACGTGATGAAGTGCTTTGTTGGTACGGGATTGCCGGCAGTTTTGCCTGCGTCTGGAGATTTGTCCCTAAGAGTTTTTCCCGCAGACACCCAAGGATTTGCGAATGGACCAAATTGGCATTATAAAAACGCACCTCAATTTTCGTGGGATGTACGTTCACGTCTATGTCTTCGCAGGGCATTTGAATAAATAAAAAGATGACAGGGAATCTATCCGGCTCCAGGTGCCCGCGGTATGCCTCTTTGATTGCGTGCGAGATAAATTTGTCGCGGATGAATCGGCCGTTTAGAAATACATATTGAAATTTGTTATTTGTTCTCGAAATGCCGGGTCTGCCCAGCAAGGCGAAAATATGCAGTCCTTTCTCATTGCTTTCGGTTTCAATCAAATTTTCAGAAATTTCAGGCGAGAACAATTCAGCTATGCGCCGGCGAAGACCCTCCTTGCTCGATAACCGATAAAGCTCTCTGCCGTTATGGTACAGCATCATATCCAGATTCTCATTTGCCAGCGCAGTCCGTATGAAGCGCTCAGTGATATGGCCCATTTCGGTATTGGCGGTCTTGAGGAATTTACGTCTGGCGGGTAGTTTATAAAAAAGGTCTCGGACCTGGATTGTTGTGCCGTAGTCTGCGCTGCAAGGGCTGACGCTGCCTTTATTTCCGCAATCAATCTCAACGCAGTTGGCGCCGGTCGAATCTTTTGTTCCTTCGCTTCGCTCAAGGACAGGTTTGCTCACAGCTCTAACCTGTGTCACCGAGGCGATGCTTGCTAATGCTTCGCCTCTGAAGCCAAGCGTCGATATACCCCGCAGGTCGGAGCTGGTTTTGATTTTACTTGTGGTATGTGACTCAAATGCTCTGGCCAGGTCTTCGCCATCCATCCCCCAGCCATTATCGGCAACCGATATTAGTTTTCGCCCTCCATCTTCGATGGATACGGTTAT
>JAUXAH010000632.1 GCA_030614945.1 Phycisphaerae bacterium | reverse complement strand
GAGGCGGTCAGGATGACGACGCAGAGGATAAGTATTATTATATGATGCACTTTTGATACTCGCTGCTTGTTGCTCGTGATTCGATTCACAATTTGCCGGAGGAAAAAGAAAAAAGGATTAACCGCCGAGCTCGCAGAGTTTAATCTATGGTTTTTAGTTTTGAATTTTATATCTAATTCTTTCTCGGCGTTCTCAGCGTTCTCTGCGTTTAGTCCTTTGGCCCGGTTTACGTTTGCGGCTTTTCTTATTGCTGTTTGAGCTTACGCAGTTCCTTTTGGACCGGCCAGTCGGCGAAGGCAATGAAAAATGCCATAATTATATCCGCTATCGGTACGAGCATTAACAGACCGAGCGTTGAGAAGCGCTCGTACATCCCGGCAGCGCAAGTGCCGCTGCACCGGTTGCTGTTAGCTTTAGAAAGTCCCGCCGATTCATAAAATCTGATATTTGATTCATTTGTTATTATCCTCGCTCTAAATTTGGTTTTTTTTAGATGTTGCTTCCTTTTAACCCTTATTTTCTGCCAGGCTTGATTGGAGAAGGTTTTTCCAGCGGTTGATGTGGCCGTATTCGTCGGCCTGGTCCTTTTCAATTATTCTGCGAGAGTCTTCATCCCAGTCTATTGAGTTGAGAAGTTGGCCATAATGTTGGACGGCTTTTGTCTCGACCCAGATGCCGGTTTTAAGAGTTGCCTTTGTGCCCATCAGCCGCGAGCCGAAGCCGAATACGAAGCCGACAATCCAATATGCCCATCTGAGTTTGCCGGGTTTGAAGCCGTATTCAAGAAGCTTGACGTAAAAATCCTGGTAGTGCGTCATCTCGTTGCACATAGCAGCAATTAACTGGCGATTTAGCTCGCTCGGCTTTCTCGTTATCTGAAACTTGTAGATATTGACCGCCATCAGTTCGAGAGTATGTAAAGTGAGCAGGCCCTTTCTGATGGCTTTTAATCTCGATGGAGATATCTCCCGGCCTCTGAGCGTTACATCTTCATTTCGCATCTGCGGCCGGATTATAGAGGTATCGTAGTCGCCATTTTTGAGCGTCTGTCGATAATTTTTTTCCATCTTCGTGTCGGTACTATACTTTCACTTTATCCCTGACCGTTTCCTGCCACCGGTGTATCCTATCTGTCAACCGCCCGATGATCCGGTCATGCTGTCCAGAGTCAAAAAGGTTGATAGTTTCACCTGGGTCTTCAACCAGATTGAATAGCTGACATTTGTCCACATCACTCAGACACAGCTTCCAGCCATCAGGTGATATAACTGCTCGGCTGTGTTCGTTCTCAATATGTTTGAGTT
>JAUXAH010000671.1 GCA_030614945.1 Phycisphaerae bacterium | reverse complement strand
GAAAAAATGTAATATTGAAGTACCAAAAGAATTAGGAATTCCATATGCCGGGGAGGAAAAATAGAGATGAGTTATGTGAAACAATTAAAATGCCTATTGTGTAGAACAGAATATGATTCCAATGAAGTAAAATATAATTGTCCGAAATGCGGAGACGAAGGCGTTTTAGAAATTATTTATGATTATCCTAAGATAAAAAAGGATTTTAATCAGGATACCCTTAAAAAAAATAAGGAATTTTCGATGTGGAGGTACTTACCTCTTTTGCCGGTGGATGATCCTACCAAAATTGGGCCGTCAAAAGTTGGGTGGACTCCTTTATATGATGCGGAAAGAATAAGAGAAGATTTGGGGATGTCAAATCTCTGGATCAAAGATGACGGGAGAAACCCCACTGCTTCCTTAAAAGACCGGCCGTCTGCTGTTGCCATAGTAAAAGCTCGGGAATTAGGAGAAAAGATTGTTACCTGTGCCTCTACCGGTAATGCGGCTTCTTCGCTGGCTGGGGCTGCTGCTTCTGTGGGTTTAAAGAGTTATATATTTGTTCCCCAAACGGCACCGAGTGCCAAGATTGCCCAGCTTCTGGTATTTGGCTCAACCGTTTTTGCGGTGAGAGGAACCTATGACGAAGCCTTTGATCTGTCTATCGAAGCAACCAGAGAATTTGGCTGGTATAACCGAAATACCGCTTTTAATCCCTATATGGTGGAAGGAAAAAAGACGGTTGCTCTGGAAATTATCGAACAGATGAATTTTGAAGTACCAGATTATCTTTTTGTGCCGGTAGGAGATGGTTGTATCATTTCCGGAGTGGCTAAAGCTTATAAGGATATGTTTTCTTTAGGCTTTATTGACCATTTACCTAAACTTGTTGCTGTACAGGCAGAAGGGTGCAAACCGATTGTCGAGGCAGTAAATATTGATGGTGAAGTGAAATTTGTGGAGCCGAATACAATTGCAGATAGCATTGCCGTAGGAATTCCCAGGAATCGCCTGATGGCAGTAAGAGACATAAAAGAATCGAAGGGATTTGGTATGGCAGTAAGTGACAAGGAAATACTTGAAGCGATTAAATATTTAGGTACAAAGCAGGGGATTTTTGCTGAACCTGCGGGTTCTACCGCCTTTGCCGGCATGGTCAA
>JAUXAH010000324.1 GCA_030614945.1 Phycisphaerae bacterium | reverse complement strand
GGGGACGAGGTGGCAGAGGACGATAAAATGATTGAAGCGAGGTAAATAAAATGAAACAGTCAAAAACAGTAATATCGGCAATAGTTGTTGTTGCGGTGCTTCTCATTGCTTTGGTGGGCATTTCTTGCAGCAAGAAAAGCGGGCCTGCTGAGTCCGAGAAAACCAGCCAAAAGCCGGGGGACGCAAATGAGCTTGAAAGAGAACGTGCCAGGATGGCCCAAACTCGGACTGAGAGAAGACCAACGCTTGGCGATAGAGACGAGGAGAGGCTTCGCAATCTATCTCCGGAAGAAAGAGCAAGATTAAAAGAGCAAAGGGAGAATATACAGCAAAGATGGGAGAATATGTCCGAGGAGGAAAAGGAAGAGTTTAGAGCTACAATGCGTGAAATAAAACAGAGGGGGGAGAATATGACTGAGGAAGAAAGAGAAAAATTGATGGCCGAACTGCGTGAAAAACTTAACGCCGGACGGCAAGGAAATGATTAAAGTGAGGCGAGTAAAATGAAACGGTCAAGAATAATAATCTCGGTAACAGTTGTTGTTGTGGTGGCTCTTGTTGTTTTTGGGGCCGGCCCTTATATCTTAAAGGCCACGCAGTTAGCAGGAGCTGTTGAAACCAAAGCAGGCAATAAGCCTAACAAACCCGCCGAGGCTGAAAAAGCGGGTGACGCAAATGAGCCTGAGAAAGCCGGCGAGGCCGAAAAACCAGGTGACGCAAATGACGTTGAAAGAGGACGCCCTGAGAGAAGGCCAACGTCCGGACGGGAAGGCAGGAGGGGCGGACCCCGTATGTCTACTGAAATGCGAGAAAGATGGGAGAACGCATCTGAGGAAGAACGGGCAGAGCTTAGAGCCAGAATGCGTGAAAGATTTGGCGGCGAACGAAGACCTGGCGGCGAACGAAGACCTGGCCGCAGAGAGCGAGTAAGAGACCCAAACGACCCGAATGCTCCGAGTGACCCGAATGCTCCGGGTGACCCGAACGAGCCGAGCGAACCGATTGACCCGAACAATATCCTGGAAGCTTTAAATCTTAAAGACGTTGCAATGAAGGACATTATTAAGAAACTCGCGGAGTGGACAGGCAAGGTGATTATTCCGGCCGATGATGCAATGAAAGTGAAGATAACCATATACTCAGCGAAGAAGCTGCCGAGACATAAGGCCCTTTCGATGATTTACACTGCCTTACGTGCAAAAGGCATTGTTGCCGAACACACCGATGATGTGATTGAGCTAAAGCCTATTAAAGATGCAAAACGTGGCCAGGTCCCTACGGTATCGGCTGACCAGGCTCTTGCCATGATTGAAAATAAAGAGCAGGTGGTTCAGAAGTTCTTTAAGCTTGAAAATTACAGTCCTTCTCAAATGGGCCAGGTTGTTCAGCCTTTGATTGGCGAGCACGGCTATGTCAGCGCTGATGAAAGCACCGGCACTCTGTTGGTGATTGATACGGTTGGGAATCTGATGCGCATTGAGCGGATTATCGCGGTGTTTGATGTGCCCGAAGCTGGGCAGACCATACAGAGGGTTTTTGAAATTCAATATGGTGACCCTGCAGAAATTGTTCAGTTGTTGAGGATACTGTTAGGTGGTGAGGGCAGCAGGAGCAGGAGTATAAGGGCGCCCAGCCGAGGTGGCAGGCCTTCTTCGTCAAGGCCTGGGCCTCCGGGCAGCAGCTCATCTCGAAGCAGCAGCGAAACGTCCGGAAAGTCCGGCTCGGCAACGTCGGTTGTGATTGGGCCCAGCCAGATGCCGGTCATTCTTATCCCGGAGCAGAATCGCAGATGGATTATTGCAAGGGCATCGCCCGAAGATATGAAGCTAATTGAGGAGTGGATTATCAAGCTTGACAGGCCGGAACCAATCAAAAAAGACTACGAAACAATTCCAATCACCTATGCCGATGTCAGCGAAGTGGCGAGCCGTCTTAACGATGCATTGCAGCAGATGCCGGGGCAAGAATTGAAGGCGAGCGTTCTTGTTCAGCCGTTGGTCCAGGCAAGACAGATTATGGTCTTCGGCAGAGAAGACAGGCGCGAGATGGTCAAGAAACTTATCCAGGAAATAGATATTCCTCCGGGCGAGCTTGAAACAAAAGTTTTCCAATTGAAGCACGTCGACCCTGAGCAGATTAAGGAAAACTTAGATAGTCTATACGGTGAAACCGCCCCGGGCGGAAGATATGACTACTACTACTATAGATACGGACGCAGCCAGCAAAGTCCCTCCGAGATAGTAAAAGTGATAGCATTTCCGACGATGCAGCAGGTAACGGTGATTGCTTCGCCGCTGAATATGAGAAAAATTGAAAAACAGATAGAAGAATGGGACATACCGCTCGATGTAGAGAAGGTCAAACCGTTAATAATTACATTGCGTAATTCCGACCCGGTGCAGCTGGCTGACCTGCTGACGAGACTTTTTAGCGAAGAAGGTGGCAGAAGCATGTCGATTTGGGATATTTACTTTGGCAGGGGTGAGGAGAGGAAAAAAATTGTCGGGCCGCTCTACGGCCAGTTGACATTTGAACCTGTCCCGGACACCAAAAAGATAATCGTAATAAGCAAAATGCCCGAGGCATACAAGGTTATTGAGGAATTGGTACGCGAGCTTGACAAACAGGAAATGGCCGAAATACCAAAAGTCATAACGCTCAACTACGCAGACCCGGAAGAGCTCAGTGAGCGCCTCAATGCGATGTTCAACGAGCCGGGAACCGTCGCCACGTTTCGGCGGACTCAACAGGGGCTCAGCGACTACTCAATGGAAGCAGAAGAAGACGGCGGTAGCAGCAGCTCCGACAGAGAAAGCAGCACCTCCGCAGACGAATATAAGCCCTGGTGGACCACGGGACGCCCAAGCATAGATGAGATGCCGATAAGCAACGTCATAGGCAGGATTCGCTTTGTTCCCGACCCTCACACCAAGTCCATCCTCGTTCTTTCTCCTCCGGAGTT
>JAUXAH010000537.1 GCA_030614945.1 Phycisphaerae bacterium | reverse complement strand
ATTGCCCTATCCTCCCGGCACGCGTGGGTAGTATACAGGGGTTTTGGGGTGGCAAACCTTAAAGATTTAGGCGAGTTTGACCAGGATGAAGTCGTCAAGCCAGTGGCGGGTCTCGTTGAGGTTGAGGCCGACCAGGGCCAGGCCAGTGGCGGCGAAGCGGTCGGTGGTGTCGGAGACGGTCCCAACGTCTTGCCAGGCGGAGCCATCCCAGACATAGAGGGTAGCGGAGAAGGCGGTGGTGGCGTCGGCGGCGCAGGCGGTGCCAAAGACGATGCGGTAGTGTGCCCATGCACCTGGTGGGGCGGCGTGGGCGTAGTCGCCTAGCTTTACGGGTGGGCCGTGATTGACGAGCCAGAGAGAGGTGGGGTAGTAAGAGCCGAGGTGGAGGTAGTAGAACTCATCGCTGCCTGGCCAAGGGGGTGGCTCCTGGATGCGGAAGCCTATCTCGGTGAAGCCAGGGGGAACGTGGTAGTTGGCGAAGGTGATACGGCCGTTGGGGACGTCCTGGCATTGAGGTGGCATATTGAGGATGGCGTAGCACTGGGTTAGGTTGAGGTTGGCCAGGGAGGTGGGGGCGGAGACGAACTGGGCGATTGACAGAGAGCAGAAGGGGCCATAAGACCAGTCTGACATTGAGCGGGTGCGGGCCATGGTGGTCACCAGGAGGAGAAGAGCTCGGTGAATACGTGGGTGTAGGCGGGGTCTGCGGGGGACTGGTAGATGTAGAGGGGGGACTGGGAGGCTTCGATGTACTTTCCCCAGCGGTGGGTGAGTAGGAACCACCGATTTTCAAGGGGAGGCCAGGAGGGCCAGGTAAAGGTCTTGGTCATGGTAAGTCCTGGCTCATTCTGCTCGATGCTTCGCCATTCGGCGGTTATGAAGCGGTCTCGCATCTCATGTGGGATGCCTCGGCGCTTGGGCCAGGTCTTCGAAAGACGGGGAACGGTGTCGGTCCAGCGGAGGATATTGTGGGTGGGGCGGTTGGTGAGCGCCCAGATGTAGAGGACGTTGTTGGAGTAGCAGGTGCGGAGGCCGAGCAAGGCCCAGCGGAACATGGTGGGTCAGGTGGTCCATTCCTGGGTGTGGAGCCAAGTTCGGGCGTGGGCGTGGAGGTTTTGGGCGATTTCGTAGTTAGCGATGGTGTCAGCGATTTCGGTGTAGGCACGGGCTTGGAAGGCGGACCAGGTCTCTGAGGGGTCTTTGGCGAGGGTGAGGTGGGCAATGATGGTGGGGTCGTGGTCGGGAGGGAGGGAGGTTGGGAGATAGACGATGACGGTGAAGGTGTGTGCGGTGGGGGTGATGGTGGGAAGTTGAGTTTGGTAGGCTTTGTAGATAGGCACGGGAGATCTCCTTTCGGGTTTAGAGGTTAGTTTTCATTTTGTAGCCACAGGCGCGTGCCCAGATGTCGTCTCCGCCAAGGCAGCCGTAGAAACTGGCACGGATAAAGTCGCCTTGCTTGAGGACGGCGTGGCCGTTGAAGATGCACCATTCGTAGATGGGGGAAGGTCGGGCGGAAGCAAGAGGGGTCTCTACGCCTCCCTGGTTGGCGAAGATGACGACGCTTCCAGTTCCGGTGGCGGTATTTCTCGCGGCGGCGTTCTGGACGATCCAGATTTCGTTGGCGGGGACAGGGGTAAAATC
>JAUXAH010000297.1 GCA_030614945.1 Phycisphaerae bacterium | reverse complement strand
TAAAACCACCCTGGAAATATAAGGTTCAAAAGCTCGTTTTTTGCAAAGTTCAAAGAATGTTAATGTGTCAGCTCGATAGTCCGGCACGTCTTCGGCAAAAACGAAACTCCAGACACTGGTTTCAATGTAAACGTGAAACTTCTGCATAACACTATATATTATACAGAAAGGGGGCGGGAGTGTAAAACTATTTTTGCTTCTCTGTGAACTAAACAACAGATGCAGATTTAGCTGATATTTTGCCCGGCGACGGCTAAAACTAACGCAAAGACTTTTGAAGCACCCGCTTGTTTTAGTGTCTTTGCACACTCGTTTAACGTTGCACCCGTAGTTTTTATATCATCGACGAGACAAATCTTTCGCCCGGCAAGTTTATGTCCGTAGCGGACGGCAAAAGCTCCCGCAACGTTCCTGGCACGCGCAGCAGGACTTACCATTGCCGGCTGTGACTTGGTGTAGCGTATTCGAACCAAGTCTGTGTTGATTTTTGCTGATGGGTGCTTTAATTTCTTAGCCAAAACTAAAGATTGATTATAGCCGCGAACCAATCGCCTTGACCAGTGCAGCGGGACGGGAACGAAAAATTCTATATCACTATAAAAGCCACCGCCCTGCAGTGCAGAATTAGCCAAAAAGCCCAGCGTCAAATCCAGTTCTGTCCGCCCATTCTTAAAGGACAATATCATTTTTCGTAGGGCTTCTCTGTAAAAACCGCCTCGTGCTATCCGGTCGAAATGTATTTCTTTACCCTGGCAATCGGGACAAACGCCCTCAAGGATGGCGTATCTACTGGCGTCTCGCCCGCAGCGCGGACAGTAATCGCCGCCTGTGCAGCCCAGCAGCTCGTCCCAGCAATTTTTGCACAGATTCTTATCGGTTTCGCAAATGCTTCGCTTACAGTTGATGCAGACCGCCGGCCAGAGAAGCTGATTTAAACTTTGCAAAGCAAACGTAACAGTCTGTTTTAATTTTGCCGTATCCACGGCGGTGATTATACATGCTGCTGTGTGGAGTGGTCAAATATTGAAACGTCGAACCGTCGAACCGTATCTATTTCAAATCAAACGGCGTGTTGTCTATCGGCTCGAACCAGCCAAGCATCATATCACAGGACTTGACGCCGTAAATATTTTCCTCTTCAAAAGGGGCCATTTCTTCCGAACTGATGTGGCTGTCAACCCAGCCGACATTCGCTTTGCCCCGATGCCTGAAGTGAATAGACGGCGAGGCATAACCCCAGCTGGTATTAGGTTGGCCGTCGACTACAAAATAGGGCGGCTCGGCAAACGAGTACTCCAAATAATAAGGCCTGCCATTATCCAGCTTGGCCATTGCAGTATCCGCAAACATTAGAGTCTCAGTCGGGCGCCTGACCTCGAAATCTCTTGTGGTTATCCTGCATCTTTCATCTTCATAACCACTTGTCCATATGCGCGAGCCGATATAAGTCATATTGTAACCGTATCCGCCACAGCCGTCTTCGAAGTCCCAATCCCACGGGTCACCGTGGCGAAAAGCAACCTTCTGGGGACATCTCTTTACACATCCATCAGTCAAATACGCTGCAAGCGGACCCTCAGCCGCATCGAATGCGCTGTTAATATCATCACGCACCCCATGCCAACGGTGTTTGTTAGCGCTGAAGATGTCCAGCGCAGCAGGGACATAACCGCCGTCATTTTCGCTGGCATAACCGATATTGGCCAGGACAAGCTGGCGAATATTGCTTCTGCAGACGACCTGTCTGCCTTGGGCTTTTGCGGCGGCCAGGGCCGGCATCAAGATGCTCATCAGCAGCGCGATTATTGCTATGACCACCAGCAACTCAACTAAGGTAAACGCTTTCTTCATATTTGCACTTGTTTGCCTCATCGCAATCTACGCCGGACATTATCGCCTTACGACTGCCCACCCTCCAGCCATTGGCGGGCAAATACCGCGAAATCCAGCAGGTTGATAATGCCATCCGCCGGGTCAGAAATATCACATCGACCGTTCCAGTTTTCATCACCAGCCTGACTCAGCCATGACTCCACCAGCATCAACAAATCGAGATAGTCAACATTGCCGCTCTGGTTGAAATCCGCCGTCCTCATGTTTAAGACGGCTATGGCGTCCAGGTCAAAACCAGCTGAGCCTTTCGTAGGATACGGGTCGTATATGACATCTCCGGATGTGTCGAAATAGCGGCCGTCACCGACAATGTCGAATATACGCACCCACTTGATGTTATTGGTATCAAGCAGCGGCGACGTATCTGTCAACAAGGCCAGATCGAAAGGTGTGCCGTATCCCTGCCTGTACTTGCCTCCAAAGCCGCCGATATCGGTCGGGTCAACTACTCCAAATCCGCCGACCGGACTGTCGGTAAGAGAATCGTTTGCAAAACAGAAGAAGTTGACACCGTCGCTGGAGACCTCGACATAGGCAAGCTCCAGAAAAGTGTTGCTGAAGCTGTTTTCAAAGACAGCAAAATCATAACCGGCACCATCGCCGATACCACAATCGAAAGTCAAAGTGATTTCGCCGCCTCGGCCCAGACATACAATATCATAGGGAGTGCCCGCTGCTTTACCCAGTGCCTTCTCAGGCGTCTGCCAAATCTCCCAGCAATCGTCACCAACTACATAGTTTTCCCAGCCGCTGGCCCAGCCCACAATGTTAGGATCGTCCATGTGAACCGCTGTGGAACCTGGCTGACCCGCCGCCGGCGCATAACCCACAAGAACAATCGTATCTGTCACAAAATACGCAGGAGTATTCATGCCCCACTCGCCGACATCGCTGGAACTGAGGGAAAACTCAAGTCTATTGACCACGCCCAACGAACTGGTGTCAACATATTCCCACGAATCGACAATGTAATCCTCGCTGTTGTTTTCAAAACGGAAGTCAGCCAGGTAAAATTCTACAGTGCCGGTCGCGGTACCTGAGGCGTCCTTACCGGTGATAGTCAGCAGAAACCAGTCGGGGTCGTTGCCGTCCTCACCACCAAACTTCTTGGCAAATTCATCGCCGTTTAGCATCGAATAATATGCATAATTGTTGTTGGTAACATACAAACCGTTAATCTCAGCAGGGTTGAAAGTAACGGTTGGCGGTTCAGCCCAGCCGACATAACCTATCGCATAATTGGCCGAACCGCTCTGACCGCTGGCGGTAATGGCGTTGTACTGAGCG
>JAUXAH010000668.1 GCA_030614945.1 Phycisphaerae bacterium | reverse complement strand
CGAATTATAAGAAAAAAACGTATGGCAATGCAGGTTGACATCCGTCCCCGGCTTCGGCAAACCTATTTCGCCGGCGTCAACCTTTTCGCATAATGAGCTTAACGCTTCTTTTCTCTCAGCCGAATCGAAACTATCCAGCTTTTGTTCAAGCTCTTCTATCAAAATAAGGAACCCTTGCTCTCATTCCCGCGCAAGCGGGAATCCATTATGTTGTCATTACGAGCGCAGCCGAGGAATCTCTTCTCTGCGTTCCCCGCACCTAATGTTCGTCCCTGATTAAAACCTGATGTCGTGTTTTGAATTTTGTATTTTGGTCATTCGAATTTGTTTCGGATTTCGAGATCCGAATTTCGAATTTTCATATTCAATAATCAATAGAAAATAATCAATATCGAAGATCCGGCGTCCGTTTGACGGAATCAATTGATTTGTATTCTTCTTCCCAGAGTTGACTATCTTGCGGCTGATATTCTTTAAGCTCATACGAATTGCGGACAATCTCCCTCGCTTCGGCCAGCGTTTTTATCTGCCCTGTCGCCTTGGCCTGCATTAAGATATTGCCGCTCGCCGTCGCCTCAATCGGCCCGGTGATTACCGTTTTATCCGTCGCATTGGCCGTAAACTGACAGAGCAGCTCATTTTGTATCCCGCCGCCGACAATATGCAGTACCTCAATCGACTGTTCCGCAATGTCTTCGATGGCTTCCATCATATAGCGATACTTAAATGCCAGACTTTCCAGTATCGCTCTTATCATTTGTCCCTTGTCGTCGATTGCTTTTTGGCCTGTATCAGTGAGATAATCATTTATTCTTTTCGGCATATCGCCCGGCGAGAGAAACACGCTGTAATCAGGGTTGATTTGACGGGAAAACGGTTCGGCTTGTTGGGCCATCTCGGCCATCTCCGCATACGACAGCTCAACGCCCTCTCGCTGCCATTGTCTTTTGCATTCCTGAGTCAGCCATAATCCCATTATGTTCTTCAAAAGCCGAATCGTATCTTCGACTCCCCCCTCGTTTGTGAACTCGTATTCAAAGCTCTTATCATTAATAATCGCCTCAGGCACTTCAACGCCTATAAGACTCCAGGTCCCCGACGAAATATACGCCCAGTTACCCTCCCCGGCCGGCACGGCGACAACCGCTGAGGCC
>JAUXAH010000251.1 GCA_030614945.1 Phycisphaerae bacterium | reverse complement strand
CGGCTTCGACGGAACCCGGCGACTGTGGACGAAGCTTCTGTAGATGCTTGCATCGAACAAAGATTCGGACAAAGACGCCAAAGCTAGCTAAAAACTCTCTGCGTTCTCTGCGTTTAATCTTTTTCTCCGGCTGGCAAAACGCGAGAGACATTGTTATAGTTAGGGCGCCTGAAGTCGATATCCGGCCCGGCAGGCCGTCGTTGCCGGGTTGTTTTGTTATTCGTGATGTATTGATAGAGATTCCCGAAGAGTAATTATGGAAACCGTTTTCATTGATGGCAGCACAGGTGAGGGGGGAGGGCAGATACTGCGAACAAGTCTGGCCTTATCCTGCATAACCGACAAAAGTTTGCATATCGAGAACATTCGCGCCGCTCGCCGCAATCCAGGCCTGGCAAAGCAGCACCTCAGTTGTGTGCGAGCTGTCTGCCAAATCTGCAGCGGCCAATGCCGGGGAGCTGCCCTGCGCTCAGGTGTATTAGATTTTCACCCCGCCCCTCCGAGAGGCGGGGTTCAACCCGGCCCTGTGCAGAGTGGCGATTTTCACTTTGATATTGGCTCAGCCGGCTCCGCTTCTTTAGTAATTCAGACCGTTCTGCCTGCTTTGTTCCTGGCCGACAAACCTTCGGCGGTTACCGTTACCGGCGGAACTCATAATCCACTGGCCCCGCCGTTTGACTTTCTTTCCGAGACCTTTTTGCCCGCCATTGAAGCCGCCGGCTTCCGGGGCAATCCGCTTGGGGATGCCTTACGGCATTGTAAACTGATAAAGCACGGCTTCTATCCCGCCGGCGGCGGAAAAATAACCTTTGATGTCCAGCCCTGGCAAAAAAGCACAGACCGGGTAATCAAGCTCTGTGAGTCAAGCGAGCAGTTTCAAATTCACGCCCGAATATACACCGCCAAACTGCCTCCACACATCGCTCAGCGCCAGCAGAAACTATTACTCCAGAGTGGGCTAAACATCCGGAATGTCGAACATATCGAAGTGACGGATTCGGACGGCCCCGGCAACTGCGTGATGATTCGGCTTTGTGATAGTAGCCGCACAACCGTATTTACCGCTTTTGGAATGCGAGGTAAACCATCGCAGCAGGTAGTTAGTGAGGTCGTCAATTTGGCTGAAAATTTCCTGACCAGCGGAGCTGCTATCGACCGTTTCTTGGCCGACCAGCTTTTAATCTATATGGCGATGGCAAAAGCCGGCTCTTATACAACCAACGAGCTTTCCAGCCACCTTCAAACAAATATGGAAGTAATAAAGAAATTCCTGCCCGTTAATTTCCGAGTGGAACAGCAGAAACAGCTCTACAAAATTTCCTGCCTGCCCCGCACCAATTGAGCTTGGGCTCACGCCTAATTGGTGCGGGGTCGGTCCCTTTAATCCGCTTGGGGATGCCTTACGGCATTACTCATATCCGTTTGAGACGTCCGTTCAAGCTGTAGCTTTTTCCGGCCCTGGTTTTGATTTCAACGACTTTGTTCCCGCAGCGTACCTTGCAAATCCCGCCGCGCTTGGCGCGGATGTCCGCTCTAATTAGCTTTCCATCTTTCCAGGCAATGTCCACCTTTTCTGATATTTTTGTCCCGCAGGCCCTTTCATACCGTAAACCCCGTTAGAAAACTCTGGTGGGGCTTTAGACCCCACCCTCGTTATGTATCATTTACCCTGCCCAGAGGTCAGGGCATTCTTTCTAACGGGGTAAATGAACGGAATTCCTGTGTGAGCAATTTCGTATATTTGCCGGGCTTACCATCGCCGATGGACTTACCATCGAATCTGACCACGGGGACAATATCTTTAGTAGTTACCGCAATAAAAAGCTCATCCGAACGGCTCGCTTGCTGTGGCGTCAACGATTTTTCTATTACTTCTAATCCGATATTTTTGCCTGCCTCGAGCGCAAACTTGCGCGTAATCGAAGGCAGAATATTAGCTGTAAGGGGAGCGGTCTGGAGCGTCCGCCCGAAGAGCGCAAAAAACGCTGAGCCGGCCCCTTCGGTTATCAAGCCGGCCTCATCGACAAATATCGCCTCGGCACAACCTTTTTGGGCCGCATCCTGCCGAGCAAGAACATTGGCCAACAGATTTAGCGACTTTATGTCGCATCTTTTCCATCGCCGGTCAGGATGGGTTGATACCGCGATGCCTTTGTTTTTTTCTTCTGCGTCGTCGGGCACCTCCGTAACGGTCAGAAAAAAGTTGGGCTTTAAGTCGGCATCCCAGATATGACTTCGCGGCGCCGAACCTCGAGTAACGTGAAAATATATCCTGGCGTTGGAAATACCCGCAGCGCCAAATGCCTTCCGGACCCGAGAACGAATCTGGTCGATGTTCACACCGGTTATTTCAATCGCAGCAAGACTATTGGCAAATCTTTGCAGGTGTTCTTCAAGGGCAAAAATTTTGCCGTCGTAGCTGCGCACCACTTCATAAACCCCGTCGCCGAAGTAGATTCCACGGTCAAAATAAGCCGGCTCAAGCTCCTCTACCGGCACGATTTTGTCCTGTATCATAGCTATCTGCATAAAATCGCTCCCTCGGTTCTCGTAACTGGTTAACTGGTTAAATACTCACCAATTAACCACTCACGATTTTTACGGGCATCGCAAATTTTAACTTCGTATTCAATAACAGGACACAAAAATATTTGATAATTTGCTTTACAAAAAAACATTGGATACGTAGAATACCGCACCTGTTCGGATTTTCGAGTATAAAAGCCGGGAGTTCTTGGAATGTATGCGGTAATTGAACAAGGCGGAAAGCAATATAAAGTCGCCCAGGGCGATTGTCTAAATATCGAGCTGACCGATGTCTCCCCCGATGCCACGACCATCGAGCTGGACAAAGTTTTGTTGGTGAGTGATGGCGAAAAAATAAAAATCGGCACGCCGTATCTTAAGGGGGCAAAGGTCGTTGTCTCATTTAAGACCACCGCTGAAGATGCTGTTGTTAAAGGCAAAAAACTCTATCCGATGCACTTTCGCAAGCGCAAACACAGCAGGAGGCGCATTGGCCACCGCCAGAAGTATCTGCAGGTAACAATCGACAAAATAGAGGCTTAGACCTTAAGCCCCGGGGGTTTATGTTCCTTTATGATTTTTTCGGCTCGGTCCCGCCAGGTGGCTGCGCCGTTTTCAACAAAATAGTCGAACGACTTATCATCAACCAGTTGTCCTAATAGAGTTTTACGGTCGGCGGGACTTGGCACGTCTTCGATAATCCGTTTTCGAAACATTTCCAGCTCAGCCACAAACTCACCATGTTTGTCGGTGAAGGTCTGCTCCAGCTTCTTTCTTATATGACCGGCATAGGCCGGGCAATGACCTTCCGTGCTGACGGCTATCTGCAGGTCGCCGCGCTTCACAACGGCCGGCACAAAAAAATCGCAAAGCTCCGGCTCATCGACGACATTACATAAAATTTCCAGCTCCTGACAATCCTTGTATATCCGTCTGTTGAGTTCGGGCTTATTCGTTGCAGCTATAGCAAGCACCGCACCCGTCAGATATTCTTTGGAATACCTGGACTTTATCAATTTAGCGTTTGCGCCCTGATTTTGAATGGTCAGCATATCATCGATATGCTCGGCTACTACCACCAGCCGGGCTCCCGCTGCCAACAGCGCCTGTGCCTTTCGCAGGGCTACGGCCCCCGCACCTATCACGACCGCACGACGACCGCCCAGTTCCAGAAATATCGGATATTTAGCCATA
>JAUXAH010000222.1 GCA_030614945.1 Phycisphaerae bacterium | reverse complement strand
TCTGAAGCCACTGCTCGGTCAGCTTGGAAATGTCGCCATAGTCAACAACTCCGGAACCGTCGATATCACTCCTGATACAGCGTCCCCCGCTCATCCAGTCACCGGCCAAAACTGCAAAGTCACGTAAATTGACAATACCATCGTCATTAAGATCAGCAGCCGGCAACTCAATCTCGAAGCAGTTATCGTCTTGCCAATTTTTCCAGTCCGTATTATCCAGCCAGCCATTAGCAAAAATCGCAACGTCCTTGAAATTTATTGCCCCATCGGTATTTAAATCAGACAGCAAAGTAACAACCGGTTCAAGCCAGTACTCGGCAAATATCCTCAGGTCAGCAGAATCAACCGCTCTGCTCCGGTCAAAATCGCTGCCTCCGCACCCGTTTGACTGCCCGCAGGTATCATCCCGCCAATATGACGCAAATACTGCAAAGTCACGCAAATTGACAATACCCTCGTCGTCGGCGAGCAGGTCGCAATTATAAGCCGGCTCTTCCGCCAGCCATTCTTCTGCCAGCACTTTCAAATCGAGGATATCGACGTAGCAGTCGTGGTTAAGGTCTTCAGGCAGATAGCCGAAACCTCCGCAATGAGCGTCGAACTTGACAAAATCCCACTGCGCCAGGTAGTAGATATAGGGGTCTTCTTCTGCTATGTTGGTTCTTATACCTAATGACAATATGTGAGAATTTGCATCTTTATATATCTGGTTAACATCGACAGTTTGGTTGAGGTATTCTCCGTTTGCATTCGGTCCCAGGGAGGTATTTGAATCCCAGACAATATTTCCATCAATCAGTAAAATTGCACTGCGGTTCGGGTCCCACGGGATAGCCGCCCAATCAGTGCCAAGTTTTATGTCAAAAAGGATTTGATTAACATCCGCCAGATATACCTGCTGAGATACCGTTGCCATATCATTAGCGTCAAATGTTCCGAGCGCCTCCGAATAAAGAGTCAAAGAGTTGCCATCATGGCTTGACCAATATATATCATCTACCCATCCGCCGAACTTACCCGCCGGCAAATTAACATCACACCAGTATTGAGGTGAGTCTTCTTCCGTGATAGAATTTATCACACCGTCGTTTTCAAAACTGCCGTTTCTAACCATGCTAACGCCGCCTTGCGCCCAATGCGCCAATAACAGCATAACCATTATCGCTGCAGCAACCGTTGCTTTTTTCATCATCACTCCGTCCGTCCCTTAAGCACTCATTAACGTGCAGCTACTTTTCGTAATTAAGTACATCGTCCTTCGTACCATAGTTACCATCAAAACCCGCGGAAATCAGGATATACGAATCCGCCCTGTAAGGTCTGGGAATTTCAATCTTTTTATTCCTTATCTCTTCATAAAATATTGCAGGATTAAGCAAATAATGGTCTTCCTTATCGTACGTCTGCAGTCCGATCAGCTCTTCATTGTCCTGGTAATTGTAAATATTTTCGCTCAGTTGTGGTATGGTGGGATCATGCAACGTGTTCGATGTGTTTGCCCTGTAGTAAAGTATGGGCATACCCTTCCTTTCTCCGGTGTGGGTTCGGTGTGCATACACGTCACACAAGACGACTTCAGACGCGTCAAAGGGTGGTGTATCGTACAGACTGTCTATTGTTTCCGCATTTGCACCTTCGAGTTTCAGGTACTGCTTTCTGCCGCTTAAAGTGGCTGGATCATGATATAGCGGAGGAGCAGGATTGCCCGCTGTGAAATCTGAATCCGGATTAAAACCGCACATATCCTTACCAACCATAGCTTCGGCAAGCTTCATTGCGCCGCAGTAATTGTAAGTGCCTGTTGGGCCGAAAGCCTCTGACGGAGGGTAGCCGTCCCACTCGGCATTGAAAAGGTCCAATGCAATGCCGATACTGTGGAACTGGGCCTTTTGTCTTACCTTTTTGGCGTATCGCCTGATCTGATTTAAGCCCGGCACAAGCAGCCCTATGAGAAGTATAATGATACTCATAACAGTCAGCAGCTCTACAATAGTAAATGCCGTTTTTTTGTTGGATTGTTTGGCTATTGGCTTCACTTTATTCTCCTTTAATTACTCAATTAGACGTTTGATTTATTGGTTTACCCCGTTAGAAACTTTCCCTTTCCGTCTCATATTATTATTACCCCATTATAGAATTTCTAACGGGGTTTAGTTTTTATCACACGGCGCTTAACTCCGTGATAATTCCTATCATCGGCAAAAATATTGACAGGACGATGATCAAGACGATAACGCCAAGACCAATAATCATAATCGGCTCAAGCATCGACATTAACGAGGCAACCAGCACGTCAACCTGCTCGTCATAGTTGTCCGCTACCTTCAGAAGCATCTTGTCCAGGTCTCCCGTTTCCTCGCCTACGGCAACCATATTGGCGACAATCAGGTCAACAGTTTTGGAGTGCCGCAACGGACCGGCAAACGTGTCACCTTGTCTGATAGAATCGTGAACATTGCCGAGCATATTGGCAAAGACTTCGTTGCCTGCCGTCTCGCGCGTAACGTTAAGGGCGTCCAGGATTGGCACACCGGCGCTAATCAATGTTCCCAGCGTTCTTGTCCACCGCGTAACTGATATTTTAGCGCTAAGCTGGCCGATAATCGGCAGCTTCAATTTGATGGTATCCAGAACCAGTCTGCCGGGGCGAAAATGCTTTATCATTCTAATCAGAAAAATTACTACAAACGGCACCGCCAACAGGGCGACCGCGCCGGGAATCCGCACTCCCCGTATAACAGCCCACTCAGGGCCGTATGCAATCCAGTTGCTTATTGCGAACACCACCTGCGTTATCTTTGGCAGCTCCGCACCCTCCCTCATTTCAGTCAGCACCTTGGTAAACTCGGGTATCACCTTCCACATCAACAACAAGAGAATAGTAAACGCTGCGCTCAAAACCACAACCGGATAAACCATTGCGCTTATAACTCTGGATTTAAGTTTTTGCGCTTTTTCCAGAAAGTCAGCCACACGGGACAATATCAGGTCCAGCACGCCGCCCGTCTCGCCGGCCGCCACCATACTGACAAGCAGCCGATTAAAAGCCCTTGGGAATCTGCCCAATGCTTCCGAAAGTGTTGAACCGCCCTCGATGTCATCGGCAACATAACCAATGACCCTCTTGAATGTTCCTGCCTTTTGCTGCTCCTGCAGGATACGCAGCGAACGCAATATAGGCAGACCCGCATCCTGCAGCGTGGAAAGCTGTCTCGCAAACTGGGTTATATATTTGACCCTGACTTTGCCGCCGGCGCCACGCCTGCGCGCCGGTCTTGCAGCAGCTTTTGCCGCCACTTTTCTTCCGGCACCGCGTACGCGAACCTTCGTGGGAAAATAGCCCATATTTCGTATTTTGCTTATCGCTTCTTTCTCACTCAGGGCTTCTACCTCATCCTTTATTCCCACTCCCTGTGAGTCCAGCGCTTCATATTTGAAAGTAGCCATACTAAAACACCTCCTTTGAATTGATGATTGGCTATTGAGCCCCAATTTATCGAGGGGCAATCCTTCTTACCTTTCCATAATTGTTTCTTTTACTACCTCGTCTATAGTGGTGATGCCATCATAGATTGCAGCCAGGCCGTTATCACGCAACAGTCTCATACCGGCCTTTTGGCCGGCCGCACGCAAAACATTTGTCGAAGCCTGTTGCATAATCAAATCACGTATCTCATCATTGAATGTCATAATCTCAAAAATACCCGTTCGACCTCTATAACCGGTGTTATTACATCTGTTACAGCCCCGGCCGTAATAAAACTCCTTGCCCTTGACATCTTCCGGGGTAAGTCCCAATTCCATTAGTTGGGCTTCGGTTGGCTCGAAAGGCGTCTTGCAATCTTCACATATTTTTCTAACCAATCGCTCGGCAATAATACCTTCGAGCGTGGCGGTAACAAGAAACGGCTCAACCCCTAAATCTAAAAGTCGTGCTATCGAACTCGGGGCGTCGTTTGTGTGCAGTGTGGTGAATACCACATGGCCCGTCAGGGACGCCTGGGCCGCGATCTCCGCTGTTTCAAGGTCACGAATTTCACCAACCAGTATAATATCAGGGTCCTGACGGAGTATATGCCTCAGGCACCTTGCGAACGTCAGTCCAATATCAGGTTTCATTTGAACCTGAATAAGACCGTCAATGTCATACTCTATCGGGTCTTCAGTCGTGATTAGTTTCATTTCAATGGTATTAAGCTCATTCATGGCCGCGTAAAGAGTGGTAGTCTTGCCGCATCCGGTCGGGCCTGTAACAATCACAATGCCGTTAGGTTTGCGAATAAGCTGGCGGACTAATTTATGGTCCTCTTGCCTCAACCCCAGTTTTTC
>JAUXAH010000029.1 GCA_030614945.1 Phycisphaerae bacterium | reverse complement strand
TCTGTGGGATGGTTTGTGAAATTGAGCGAGGCGAATTAACAGAATCCCCAAATAAATTTGGGGGCTAAATGTTGGGGGGCAGATTTGCGTAAGCGCCTGTCTGAGCGTGAATTAGCCGATTTCTGAGCAGGTCCTATAATAAAATTTTCAAAAAATTTTAAAAAAAATGGTTTTGTGTGTTGACTTGGTGGTGAGAAGTGGTAAGATTTCCCACTGTTGATATAATAAGTGGGATAAATACCATGCTTTTATTAACAGGCGAATATCAGCACGTGGTCGATGGGAAAAGCAGAGTTCTCATCTCAAACAAGCTGCGAAGTCAAATCGATGCCGATGAGCACGGCAGCAATTTCTATCTTGTCCTCGGCGCCAACGGGATACTTTGTTTGTATCCTGAAAAATATTTCGAGCAGGTAGTCCTTGCGGTTGCACCCAGGGCGACTGCACCTGATGAGGCGGTGGCGTTCGAGCGAATAAGCTTTGCCCTGGCCAGTAAGGTCGAGCTGGACGCCCAGGGGCGATTGCTCCTGAATGAAGGATTGCGAAAAAGAGCGGGGCTGAAAGACCAGGTTACGTTAGTTGGGGTCAGAGACCATATCGAGCTGTGGAACAGAGAAAACTGGGAACAATATCTCGCAGACCATATGGCCCAATACCAGAAACAGATGTCGCAGGCACGGCAGGTTGTCCTGCAAGAGCAGAACGAAGAACTTTAACTTTCGGAGTGGAGGCAAAATGATTGAAAGCGATTCGAACCATTGTCAGATTGTAAGAGACAGTATCGTTGGTAAAAGAGCGGTTGACGAACAAACCTTTGCCTCGCTGGCAATTCTTACCGAGCGGCTGGAACGGTTGAAAAATCTCGATAAGACTTTTGGCGACGTTGAATTTTCGGCCGCTGTTAAGAGGCTGGCAAGGCAGAAAAACGCGCAGATAGCGCTTAACGTATAGTGAATCGTCCGGCGAGAAACGAGATACGGAATACGAAATACGAGAATGGTTCGGTCGTAGAACATATTCCGGTTCTTGCGGAAACGTTAGCCGAACAGATAAACTTACCGCCGGATGGGGTAATGGTCGATGCGACCATAGGACAAGGAGGTCATAGTTTCCTGTTCGGAAGAACCCTGGGCCCTGAGGGAGTAATCATTGGGTTTGACGTCGATAAAAATGCTGTCCGAAGGGCCCATTTTAGATTAAAGGACCTTGCCTGCAGGGTTATTTTAGTTTGTGCTAATTTCTCTCAAATCAGCGAGCTTGTCCACGAGGAGGGGATAGAAAAGGTTGATTTTATATTAGCAGATTTGGGCGTCTGCTCGGCGCAATTGGCGGATGTCAGGATGGGGCTTAGTTTCCAGACGGATATGCCGCTGGATATGAGAATTGACAAAAGATTAAAGACCACCGCCGCCGATATAGTTAATAAAGCGGACGAAAAATCGCTGGCTGATTTGATTTATAAGTTCGGTGAGGACAGAGGCTCGCGGCGGATTGCACGGTCTATCGTTCGGCATCGCCGGGGCCGTCCGATAAGCACAACCGGCCAGTTGGCAGCGATAGTCTGCAAGGCAATGGGACGGTCGGGGAGAAAGCGAAAGAGCAGAATACACCCGGCAACCAGGACTTTTCAGGCGCTGAGAATCGCAGTTAATAACGAGCTGGAGAATTTGGGGAAACTGCTCGCTTCGGCGCCGGAGCTGCTGAGGGAGAATGGCCGCATAGCCGTCATTAGCTTTCACAGCCTGGAAGATAGGTTGGTTAAGAGCAATTTTAAGCAAAATGAAAGCGAGAACGTTTACGAGATTATAACAAAGAAGCCGATTGTGCCGAGGCGAAAAGAAATTGCTGATAATCGGCGAGCGCGGAGCGCAAAGTTAAGGGTCGCACAAAAAATATAGCGGATTAGTTAATTGGGTATTCCTGACTCAGCAATTGACCACTCGCTGATTGACCAAGGTTCTTTGCGAGCTCGGCGGTAAAAAATAAAAAGCAAAAAGTGAAAATGGAGTTTCATTATGACTTCCGACGCCAAAATTGGATTACTGTTAGGTCTGGTCTTTATATTTATAATTGCATTTTTAATCAACGGGCTGCCGAGCTTTAATGGCAGAAACAATAGCGAGCTGACTACGAATGTGGTTGGTTTGCAGAATAATCCGCCGGGTCTTGCAGCCAGGGAGCGTAAAAAAGTCCAGGAAATTTTCAATTCTAAAGAGGTGGTTGAAAAAGAACGCCTTGACGAAACTCGGATTCGCTCGGTAACCAAATTGCCAAAGAACACTTCGAATGTGAAAACTACGGATGGAATCAATCCGGGCGCTCCAGATAAGCCCTTGCCTGCGGTGAAAGAGAACCAGAGCGATAAAGTCAAGCCGAGCAAACCGGCTCTGCCGAAATTTTATGTTGTTGTCGATGGTGATAACCTGGCGGTTATAGCCAAGAAGTTTTATGGAGATGAGGAGGGTAACAGAATGATAAACGTTACGAGGATATTTCAGGCCAATCGGAAGCTGCTGGGGTCGCCCGATGAAATTCGTATCGGGCAGAAACTTATCATACCGCCGCTGCCGGCTTCGGCGCCGGATAAAAGCAAAACTGAGAACGCCTTTTCCACTACAATTTTCGAGAAGGTTAAATCTATTGGCCAAAGATATCTTTCGTCTGACGGCCGCAAAGTCAAGCAAGGCAAGCAGTATGTTGTGCGGGAAGGTGATAGTTTATGGAAAATCGCCGCCGAGCAGCTTGGAGACGGCAGCCGGTACACGGAAATAGCCAAACTAAATGGTGATATTTTAGACGACGAGGACACTCTCTCCATTGGGATGCGTTTGAAAATGCCGGCCCGAAAATAGTTAATTACTCAATTGGTTGATTAGTTAATTGGTCATTCCTCAATCGCCAATTTGCTACTCACGAGTTACCGTTTCGTACTTTGGATTTAGCTGCCGCCAGTTTCGCTGTCGAAATTGGATATTCGAGTTTATCCATTATGAGATTGCGGTTTCGTTTTGTTTTTGTTGTTTTTTATTTTACGGCTGTTTTGATTTTTACTGTTTATCTGCGCAGCACCAACAATCGCATTTTCAACAAGCTTTGTGCCATCGATACCGAACAAGGCCGGTTAGAACAACAGCTTCGGCAGAAACAATTGCAGCTGGAAGATTTAATAAATCCCGCCGCCGTCTCGCAACGTCTTAACGGTAGTGAATAGTCGTTAGTGAATAGTATTTGGTAGAGGATAACGCCCAACTGACGACTAAACATTGACAATCGAATACTAACGGCTAAAGATTGAAAAGCGTTCGGATTATCATTTTCTTGTTTGTCCTTTTGATTGTGATATTTTTGTCACTGGGTGGGCGGTGCTTTTATCTACAGCTTCTCAAGAACGACCATTATTATGCCGTTTCTACAAAGCAGCTCCAGGGGTGGGTTGCACAGAAGCCGCAGCGTGGTGTGATTCTTGATTGCCGGGGCAGGATGCTGGCTGCAAGCAGTAGAATCCGAACCATTTTTGCCGAGCCGCGAGTTATAAAGGACCCCAAAGGCACGTCCGCCAAACTTGCGCCAATACTGGATATGGGCGCACACGAAATCTGTAAATTTATCACGGAGAGCAAAAATCCTGGCTTTGCAAAACTCAAGGTCGGTGCCGGGGCGGAGCAGTGCAGTGCCGCCGGGGAAATCTACGGCATCGGCATCCAATCCGATTGGCAAAGACATTATCCAATGAGGCACCTGGCGGCGCATATTGTTGGTTTTACAAGTGTTGACAACCGGGGTTTAGGCGGTATTGAATTACAATACGACGAAGAGCTTTGCGGCCTTGAGGCGCAGAACATTTACTTTGCTGATGCACTTCGTCGGCCTATTCGTCGCTCGTCCCGCTCCTCGGAGGGGCGGGGCTCGTCTCTCGTCGCTCGTCGCTCAAGTGTCGGGTCACGAGTGATGGGTCACGAGCCACGAGATGGGGTCGGCATTATTCTAACCCTCGATGCCAGCATCCAGCAGTTTGCGCGGGCTGAGCTTGTGAAGCAATACGAAAGCTACGAAGCTGAGTCGGCTGTGGCGATTGTGGCTGAGCCAAAGACGGGGGCGATATTGGCGATGGTTTCGCTGCCTGATTTTGACCCGCGTGATGCCCGGTCAGCGGACGCGAATAATCTTCGCAATCGTGCGATTTGCGACCAGTTTGAGCCTGGCAGTGTTCTAAAGCCGATAGTTGCTGCGATTGCAATCGATGCCGGTGCTGTGGGGCGGGATGAAAAAATATTCTGCGAGTACGGCGACTATCGCGGCAGGGGCTTTGGACGAATCGGCGAGTACGGAAATCACAAATTCGGGGAGCTGACGGTGCGTGAGATTCTTGTCGAATCGAGCAATATAGGAATGGCCAAAATCGGGCAAAAACTCGGCAGGGACAAACTTTATAAGGGGCTGAGACTTTTTGGGTTCGGCAAAAAGATGGGCATTGACCTGCCCGGCGAGAGCGAGGGACTGTTATGGCCTGCGCGGAGGTGGACAGGCTACAGCGTAACTCGGATACCTTTCGGCCAGGAAATTTCTGTAACTGCAATTCAACTGGTTCGAGCTTTCTGCATCCTTGCCAATGGGGGTCGGCTTGTTCGCCCGTATCTGGTCAAAGCGATAGTAGGTAGCAATGGCGAGATTATCCAGCTAAAACGACCGACATCGACCATTGGTTACGTCGTTAAGCCGGAAGTTGCTGAATGGATTGTGCAAGTGGCGATGGCCGGTGTGGTGAATGAAGGAACAGGAAGAAGAGCCAAGCTTGATGGATGGCAGGTGTTCGGGAAAACGGGAACCGCTAATATAGCCAAAAGCGGCGAGAGGGGTTATTCGGAGAGCGATTACGTTGCCTCGTTTGTAGCAGGAGCGCCGGCGGAGGAGCCGGCGGTGGTGGTCTTGGTTTCAATCTACAAGCCAAACGTAAAACTCGCCAAGGGTTATACCGGCGGAACAGTAGCTGCGCCGGTAGCCGCCGGGATACTCGAAAAAACTCTTAACTACCTCGAAAAACGTCAGGGCCGTTAGAGGTGCATGTTATCTTTGGGGGGCGGGGCCATCCCCAAGCTGCGCTTGAGGCTGCCATCCGGGCGTTACGGTTCCACACGATCAACGTTAGGAGACAGGGCAACCACGTGGGGTTGCCCCTACCGCCACCCGGGCGTTGTGCGTCGTCCGTGATGCGGCGTGCGAAAAATATACTCAATGCGATATAGGAAAAAATGGCGAGAATAATCTACGGAGTTGCAGGGGAGGGATTCGGGCATAGCAACCGGTCGCACCTGATAGGGCAGAGACTCATTGATGCCGGCCACAATGTGATGTTTGTGGGGTCCAGAAAATCACTCGTCTATCTGAAACAATATTTCGGCGAGCGTGTGAAAGAAATTTTCGGTCTGTCCTTTGCCTATGAAAATGGGCGTATAGACAAATCGGAAACTTTGAAGCGTAATCTTCTTAATCTTCCCGAAGGCAACAGGCAGAATGAGGAGCTTTTCCGAAAATATTTTGAGCCATTCGAGCCGGAGCTGGTGATATCGGATTTTGAGCCCTTTAGCGCGTGGTGGGCCTGGCGAAACAGGGTGCCGTTTATCAGTATTGACCACGAACATATGCTCACGCTTTGTAAGCTGGAACACAGGAGTAAAAACTGGTTTTCACGAATGACCGCCAGCGTGGTAACGGAATGTCACTACGTAGGGGCGGTTGCTTATATTGTTATAAATTTCTTTGAGACGCCTTTGAGGATTGATTCAGCCATTTTGGCACCACCTATCGTGAGGCCCATCGTTAGGGCACTTGAGGCCAGAGAGGGCGAACATATCCTTTTGTATTCCACTACGGGCAAAGGTGAGGAGCAGTTGCGAGACATGCTTGGGAAATTTGGCGAGCAGAAATTTTATGTTTATGGCTTCGACCCCGTTAGAGAGACAACGGAAAAAGTCTCTAACGGGGTAAACAAGAGCGCCGAATATAAAAATTGTGTTTTCAAGGAGCGTTCGACTGAGGGTTTTCTCTCTGACCTGGCGGTGGCGCGGGGGGTGATAGCTTCGGCCGGTTTTTCATTGATAAGTGAGTGTCTGCATTTGAAAAAGAAGATGCTGCTGCTGCCTGTGGCCGGTCAGTATGAGCAGATGATTAACGGACATTACATAGAAAAGCTTGGCCTGGGGATTTCGTCTGAAAAACTGGATGAAGGAGTTTTGGAGCGGTTCCTCGAGGAGTTAGATAGGCCTATGCCGAGTGACGAAAGAATTCTCTGGCCTGACAATGATAAATTCTTCGGGATACTGCAGGACGTCTTAAACAGACTGCACAAGCCGATTAGTATGGCACTTTCTTGAGCTGCGCGTTGGTAATACAAGGATTTTCACTACTTTAGTCGAGGTTCTGCCTTTTCGGTTTCCTTTACCTACCACTTGAGGTCTTTCAGGTCTTTTGTTTTAACCCATTCCACGTGCGAATCGACGAACAGGATATTGCATCCCTGGCCGTTATGGTTCTCGGTGGTCAGGATTTCAGGCCCGCTGGACTGGTTCCAGCCGGGTGTGCTCTCAAAGAGCAGGACCATACGGGGCGGGGCACTACTTGGACCCAGTTTCGCTGCGTTTTCGTTCATAGCGTAGTTGCAGGGGCCTTCGGCCGCACCCTTGCAAAGGAACGATTCGGGGGTCACTTCGGCGTACTCGACCAATAGGTCACACCACTTCGAAGGGGTCGGATACTTTTCGTCGTAGTCACCGGCATAAATCAACATTAACTTGCCGAGCTCCTTCAGATTTGTTTGGCAGACCTGTCGGAATGCTATTTGCCGGACCCTGGCGAGTGCGGGCATCATAATCCCCATCAATAACGCAATGAAGGGCAAAAGGACTACCGGTAAAGCAATTCCAGCGATGGCAAGACCGCTGCCTTTCAATTGCCCGCCGCTTTTAGAAATTTTTACTAAACCCACAATCCCTAAAATTATCGCCGGTATCGCTGTAATAAGGCAGGTGAAGGGGCTCAGAATCGCAAGGACAAGCGAAGTGATAGCCAGTCCGCTTGTTTTGGCACCGGCACTCAGGGCTTGTGTTGCCGTGCTTGCTAAAACTGCACTGCACGACCGGCACAATTGGGCGCCATCTGGATTTTCTGTTCCGCATTTTGGACATTTCATTTTACATTCTCCTTTCGATTCGATATTTAGACGTTAGTAAGGTTCCGCAACACGCTTGCAATAATGATAGGCTATTGACGGGGATTTGCCAGAACAATTTTTGCTGCTGCATTTTTCCGCAAATGGCATTTTATTTTATTCTGTTGTCAGGACAGCGCTGCCGATATATCCGGCTTCGATGCAGAACTGTATGATATCACGTGCTAAAGGCCCTGCATCGCTTGAGCCGTGTTGGCCGCCTTCGACGACAACGGCAATTGCAATGGCTCGGCCCGTGCCGTCGGCGGCAAAGCCCGCGAACCAGGCATTTTCCGGCTGTTCCGTTGAGCCGGTCTTTCCGTAAACCTTTATGCCCTGGCCGGCAAGGCCGCTGTGGGCAAATTCCTTGTAAGCTGTTCCTCCGGTCTCGTTGACAACAGCACTCATACCATTGTGGATTACGTCTAAAGTCTGTTGAGAGATGCCGAGGGCAAGCTCGTCGCTCGTCGCTCGTGGCTCGTGGCTCGTATTTTGTACTTTCTCCGTGTTGGTTTGAGATTGCTTCGCTTCGCTCGCAATGACAAGGGGGAGGCGGCTCGCAATGACGGAATCGATGAAGAGCCGAGGCGGTTTGTATAAGCCGCCCCGGGCGATGGCCGCCATTGCGTTTGCCACCTGCAGCGGTGTAGCTCGGAGATTGCCCTGTCCTATGCCGTAAAGCCTTCTTTCGCCCGCTTCAAGACGCGGTATCTGCTCAAATCGCCAGATTTTGCCCTTTGGAATACTGGTTGAGATTTGCCCCTGTGCTTGTCTAAGGTCTCGATGCTCGTTGCTCGATGCTCGATTCTCGATACTCGATGCTCGATACTCGTTGCTCGATGCACGAAGTGCCGGGGCGAGCGGCGAAATGTGGCCGTAGCCGAAGTTGAACAGCCATTGTTGTAAAATCGACGGTGTGATTCTGTCTGCAAGGCGGGAAAAATAGATGTTGCAACTGCCCTTAATGGCGTTGTGAGCATAATTTTCCCACCTGTCGCTATGGCCTGTCTTATATTTATTGTATATCCAGCAGCTCGGCCACTCTCTTGGGGCCTTTTGAGCCGGACAGGGGATAGTTTCATACGGAGTGATTTTGCCGGATTCAAGCGCGGCGATAAGAATGAGCGGTTTTATAATCGAGCCGGGCGGATACTGTTTATTTATTGCTCGATTACGCAGCGGCTCGTTGGGGTCGCGTTCTATATCGGAGTAGTCATACCTGGCACGGTTCAAATCGAAAACCGGCAGTGAAACCAGCGCGAGGATGTCGGCTGTTGTGACCTCAATGACAACCGCTGCCGTTGGTGCTTTCCAATTATTCGGGTTGTAATTGCGGTCGGCCAGATATTTTTCTATTCTTTTCTGAAGCTCGATATCCAATGAAAGCTGCACGTCTTCGCCGAACTGTGGCTCGGTTCGATTTTTCAGCACGCGGTCTATGTCGTAGTCTTCTTGCCCACGTTTGCCGCGAAGAATAGTCTCACAGACGTACTCGACGCCGGGTCGTTTCCCGCACACTTCGTCGTCCAGATAACTTGACAATCTGTCATCGGTGAAAAGCTCTTTATAGTGTCCTTTTGCCGGGCCCACCCAGCCTATTGTCTGAGCGGCAACCGAGCCAAAGGGGTAAAACCGCTTGGCTTTAGGCAGAATCCGAACATCATTAACATCCAGAAATTCAACTTGGGCGGCAAAGATGTCGTCATCAGTTTTTAGCTCCAGCAGCGGGTAGCTCTTATACATCTCGGCAATATCAATCTTGGCTGTCAACAGAAGGCGTTCATTTGGGTCCGGCTGGGCCTGAGCAAAATCCTTGTTTGGATAATTTCTTTTCCAGGCAAGGTATCTACGTAAATTCCATATTTTATTGTTTATTTCCGTGATTCGCTCTTCGATATCCGCACGTTTAAGGCCAAAGTATGTACACTTCTCGATTATATGCCGCAAATCTTCGAGTTTAGCTTCCAATTCTTTGCGGACATCGAGAAGTTTCTGCTCAGCGGCAGGGCCAGAGGGGTTTGCTTTATGTTTTTGGGCGGCTTTTAGCAGTTTTGCCTGTCGAACACGCTCATCGAAAAAACAACTGAGTTTGTAATTTATGCACAGTTGAAATTGCGGCTCATCGGCGGCCAATACCCTGCCCCTTCTGTCGAGTATTCTGCCTCTGATGGTCTTAAGCCGGCGGGAGAGGCCTCTTTGGCGCTTTAGCTCTTCGATTTCATCCTGAAGCGACGAATCAGGCAGAAGCTGCATTTGTGTCAGGCGGAGCAAGCAGACCAACAGGAGCGCTACGCTCAGGATTACAAAGATTTTGATTCGCTTATCATACATATTTTCTTTTTTTAACCGCGGATACCTGGCTGCGCGGGCACAAGTTACACGGATTTGGGTTCCCACAAAGCCCCCCGGTTTGCTTCGCAAGAAGCAGGGGGGCAAGCGGGGTCCCTCACTGATTTTTTTATTTATATTTAATCGGCGTTAATCCGCGAAAACTGTGGTTATTATTTTTTTGACGCTGAGTTTGCAGATACTGAACGTCAAATTCGAATATCGAATCCGTCCCGTCTGAAGCCGGGCCGGACCTGGACGGCATCGAAATCCGAAACAAATTCAAATGACAAAAATTCAAAATTCTAAACTGACACAAAGTGTCATTGCGAGGAGCGAAGCGACGAAGCAATCTCAAGCATTCGGAAGTCGGAGATTGCCGCGCCCTCACACCCGCTTCTGCGGGTGCAAGCTTGCCCCTGCGAAAGCAGGGGTTCGGGCTCGCAATGACATTTTGATGTTGTTTCGTGCTTCGGATTTCGGATTTCATTCTTTCTTTCTCTGCGTTCTTTGCGTTCTCTGCGGTTAATTTTTTTTAGTGCCGGCCGAAGCGATGTGTTTTTATACGCATCCACCAGGCAGAGGGCAAGAATAAAAACGGCCCCAGCAGGGCTGAGTATAGCGATGTTCCCAAAAGAAAGGCGTATATGTTGGAGCCGGTCGGCTGACCCTTAAGATATGTTAAAAGATGTGCCACAACGCCGGCCAAAAGACCGGTGATAAATATTGCAGCCGACTGATAAGCCATTTTTCTGATAGCAATAACCCGGTGGATGTATGCGAGCGCTGTGCCGGACAGACCAAAACTGATTATTTGCGGCCCCATTGCAGGACCAATAATATCAGCAGCAAAACCTATCGTGAAAGAGGTTATGATGGCCTCGCTGGTGTTACAGTAGATAGCAAAAAATACTAAAAGGATTAATAACAAATCGGGTTTGACGTTCAAACCTGTAACGGCAATTATGTCCAACATACTGGCTTGCAGCACGGTAACGGTAAGAATAAAAACTGCAAACCGGAACCATCGCATTTTATATCCTCAGCTACTATTACGGATTCATTACGATTATGGCTACACTGTTCAGGCCTTCTACGTTACAGACGGGTTTGACCGTTATATCCCAGAGCACGGGTTCATCGCCCCTTTTGCATTGCTCTACTTTTCCTATAATAATCAAGTCATCCAGAAGTCCTATCTTTTTGTCGGCATAAACGACGTCGCCGACCTTTACCTTGTGTTTTGTAGAGAGCATCTGAATTTTAGCTGAATTGCCGCCGTCGCCCTGCATTACCCTGCTTATGTTTAGTCTGCCTATCTTTACTGCTATTTTGGAGGTGGGGTCGGTAAACAGCTTAACCTGAGCTGACCGGAACGAGACATTGGATATTGTTCCGATGATACTGTTGTCGCCCAGGACGAACTGGCCCTGTCGGAGGCCGTAGTTTTTGCCTCGGTTGATAATAAGCTTGTTTGCCGACCTGTCAGAGGCCGGGATGACATCGGCTAAAATAAATTTCACGTCTTCTAAAGGGTATCTATTGCGTAGACGTTGTAGCTCTTCAACCTTTTTATGTTCCTGCTCCAGCCATTTCGTAAGGTTGGTAATATGGTGGTCGTACTCTCTGTGGCTGGCGGGGTCTATGAGTCCGCCCCTGGCGGACCGGGTACGCGCCGAAAGTGAAATATTTCTGCCGATACTTAAGGGCCAGCGAAAAATACGAGCGAAGGCGAACTGAAATCTATTTGTGAGATTCTGTGGGGCAAACAGGAAGATGAACCCGGCTAACATAAACCAGATGAATAACATTGCTCTGGAGACTCTGATTTGCTTCCTTGCCATATCAGATTGATTATTTTCTATTGACTATTTTCTATTGACTATTTTCTATTCTTTCGTTGCGCGCCGCGTGTATTTGGCCGTGCGATATAAACAATAGTCAATATTCAATCGTCAATCGACAATGCTTTTTATTCCCATCCGTATTCATTGTGGTCCATCGTATCCTTCCACAACTCCAGATTTTCCAGGTAAACGCTGGTGCCGCGGGCTACGCAGCTCAGCGGGTCATCGACTCTCTCGACTCTCAAGCCGGTTGCGTTTGCCAGTATAGTGTCCATTCCCCGCAGCAGTGACGCCCCGCCGCAGATGTGTACGCCATTGTCGATCAAATCGGCGGCCAATTCCGGCTCGGCCTTTTCCAGCGTTGCCGTGACTGTATCTATGATTGTAGCGATGGGGTCGCGGAGGGCCTCACGGATTTCCTCACTTGTTATAATGATTTTTCTCGGCAGCCCTGAGATGGTGTCTCTGCCGGCCACCTCCATTGTCAGCTCCTCTTCCAGTGGTGCGGCAGAGCCGATTTGTATCTTGACTTTCTCGGCTCTCGCCTCGCCGATAAGCAGGTTGTATGTTCTTTTAAGATGACTGATTACCGCTTCGTCCATATCGTCGCCCCCGACTCGTATTGATTCAGAGGTGGCGATATCTGCCAGACTCATTATGGCCACTTCGGTGGTTCCGCCCCCGATATCGACAATCATTGAGGCGGTAGGGTCTGTGATTGGCAGATTAGCTCCGATGCCTGCCGCCATTGGCTCATCGACCAGATAGACCTTTCGTGCGCCTGCACGTTCGGCGCTGTCTATGACGGCCCGTCGTTCAACCGCCGTTATTCCGCTCGGGACGGCAATTACCACACGCGGCCTGATCAGGCCGCCCCTGCCGTGCACTTTGCGGATAAAATAGCCCAGCATTGCCTCGGTGATTTCGAAGTCACTGATTACGCCGTCTTTGAG
>JAUXAH010000272.1 GCA_030614945.1 Phycisphaerae bacterium | reverse complement strand
CATCCATCCAATCTTTCTTGAGAGCCTTGAGCTTTGCTATTACTTCCTGTGATAAAGGGACCTCTGTCTCAAACTCAAAGATCCGGCAAGCTTCTAGCCGTTTCCCGGTGCGCTTCCAGTCATCGAAGATTTGCTGCATATAGCCAGTGACTTTATCCATCACCGGTGTTCGGTAATAGACTTTCAGACGGTATTTCACCACTCCTCCGGCTTCTTTATCATCCAGCCTTCCTCATACATTTCAAGCACAGGGTCCCGGTCCTTATTTCAATCTTGGCTTTCCTGTCGGCATTGGGATGGTAGGTCACTTTGCCGCAACTTTTACACTTCCAGGCCACATTGTTATTCATCTATGCACCATGTGTCCGTATTTGCCTTTGGTGTATTTATCGGGGTCGTCATCTTCCACTTTCTTCCCTCGTTGGGACTTCTTCTCTTGATAAAACTCAAACTTCAAAACCTTGATACCGGTGTTATTCTCTGAGACCCTTTTCTGCTTTTTGCATATCTCCAGGGTTTCTTCCAGCAGATCCAGGGGAATATTTAATTTGCTAGCTAGCCAGGGGTGAGGATACGCTGTCGTCTCATTAGCCTGCACCATAGGGGGGTTCCTGGATTCTCTAGCGAGAGCGCAAAGGTCAATGAAAACCGAGCGTTGTGCCGGGGTTAAATCAAACCTAATGCTTCCCTCGAGCCAGCCTCGTGTCCACAATTTTAGCCAGTGCATCCGGGGTTCTTGTTTTGCCATAATATACTCCTAGCATTGCCATAATAGCCTCGCGGACAAGTTCAGACTCTGAGCGGCCGAGCTCCTGGGACAGCTGAATCAACTTCTCTTTCTGAGCTCGGCTTATCTTTACCGAGATAGGGACATCAATGTAATCTTTCATAGTTCCTTAATCGTATTACTTTTTTTGTGTTATTGTCAAGGTATTGTATGACTTTTTTTATGTTTCCTCTTACTCTTACTCTTTATCTTATTCTTTATCTGTAGGGGTTAATTCTTGGTTACTTCTTATTAGGGGGGTGAATCTTCCCCGGGTGCAGGCTCGTCTCATATTTCTTCCTCTGCTGAAGTTGGTAAGAACCCCCTTTGTTCTAACAATTCGCTTACTTGGTTTAGTATCTCTGCTAAGGGCTTAAATTTATTTATTGTCCAGTAGCATATGGGCTTCCTTACATAGCTGTCGCCATAGTATGTCGGACCTATCCTTTCTACATCAATAGAGTTAGAAAGGTAAGAGATATATTGTGCCACCCAGTCTTGTAATTCATTTACCTTTGAGTGGCTACCGAAGCGGCTGTGGTCATGAATTACATATAGAGCAATACCACCCCGGCGCACTATTTCCATATCGTTTTCTAGTCGGTATCTTTCGTAGCCGTAGCAGGGACCGCTATCACCCCAATCAAATGGCTCCTTATGGCGAACTTGGATATATACTATTTGCCCAGTCTCATTCCATATTATTCCATCGACCCCGGGTGGAGGTGTCTTATGCAGGGAGAAGCCAAGGGGGACTATGATTTTACCTAATTGGTTCTCCCAATACTTACCTAGCTCGCGGTCAACTCTTTGGTCACGTCGCATCTTTATGAAATAGCATCACAAAGTCATGCTGAACCTTTAGGTTTTTAGTAGCAGCAACTTCGGCCCAGACAGTCTTTCCCTTTAGGATTTGTGATTTGCTACCCTCCGTAGTCTTTATAGCGATTCCGATTGGAATCATTAGTGCGGCTGCTTGGTTATATAGAGGCACAGCAACCGGGACATATTTACCTTTGGTGACTAAATCACCGATAAGGAGACAGAGAACCTTCCCTCTTTTCAGCACACGGTGGCATTCCGTAAATACCTCACTCATGGCTTGCAGAAAGGTAGTATACTTAAACCGTGACAGGTCACTATCCTTTTGTTTTTCACTGGCCTTGGTGTAAAGCACTAATTTCCAGTAAGGCGGATGTAGGAATATGAAGTCGACAGATTCATTTGCAACTTTGTCCAAATTCCGGGCGTCAGCTGCAGTAATATCTTGGCGAACACTCTTGATATCGAAAGCTAGCCATCGGCGGTCGAGCTTCTTACAGACATCGATGGTTGTCCCGCTGCCAGCCATGGGGTCGAGGATTAGGTCGCCTTTTTCTGTATAATAGAGGATAGCGTTCTCCACAACTTGGGGTATGCAGTTCCCGTGGAAATCTGGGTCGCCGGCATAGTTCGCCCGCGGGCCATAGTCCCAGACTGAGCCTATATAAATACCTTGCCCCTCAATTTCCTTGAGTCGCTTTAGTTTTGGCGCCATCCTTTCATCTTGAATGCCAGCCTCCCGTGTTGCTTCTGTTAGGGTCTTGTCGCCTTTATGCACTTCCTTAAAAAGTTCTTGGTCTTTATTCAGTAATGTGGTGGCCTTAGCCACTTTCCTTCGTGGGACTCTAAAGATTTTGGTAGCCTCAGCACGGGTGGGATGCCCCATATCTAACCCATCGGCACAACGGGGTGCCGATGGGAGGATTCTGCCTTTTTCATCTCGTTCTTTTATCTCAGGTTCTTTCTTATGCTCATCCTTCCACAGTGTTGCCATAGTTGCTCTCTGGTCATCGGTAAGGTGTCGTCTTAGAAGGGCGGCCTTAATTAGATATTCCCTTGGGCTGTCGCTGCCAAGTGGCGCGTCTTTTACTGGCACCTTTTTCTTACCCAGTTCATCGGCAGCACGCCAACGATGGTAGCCGTCCAAGACTGTCAAGGCTGTTCCATCAGCAAGTACCTCAAGGGGCTCCTTGATGCCATTGGTGTCTATGTCAGCCAAGAATAAATCCCACTCATCCGGGCGCATTGGGGGAATAATATGACGGTCTGGATGCTCCCTCAAGTCCGAAGTTTTAGCTAGTCTGGTAGCGGTTTTTCCCTTTGCCAAGTTATATCTCCAATTAGCCAGGCTTTAATGCCTTTATCTTCAGCCAACTGACTAAATAAAAGGGCTTGGGAGCGCAGCTCCTAAGCCCTAGATATTGCCAGCGAGGCCAATGTCGGACGACAGTGCAACCTGGGGGTTGCTGGCCTCGCCTGCTATCAACGCCTTCGGCGGTTGATGCCCAAAAATTAAAATATCCGACATATTCACCCCCAGTGAAGAATATTACACCCTTTCATTATGGCGATAGCAAGTCCGTTGGCAGAGGCTAAGGGAAACTGGCCAACTAGAGCTATCCTTAATATCTCCTTCACTAAAGTAGGGACGCTCAGCTCTTTTGGTTTTCTCTCGGTCTGTGGCTCGCTCTTCTCCTAGTTTTCTCCTTAACAATGGCTCGCCAGCCGGCTGGCTCGCTCCCTTCTATTGGGTTTCTCGGGTACCCTGGCTCGCTCGCGTTGATTGGGTTACTCCCTTCGGCTGGCTCATCAACCGGCTGGCTCGCTCCTGGGTTCTGGGTTTCTCCGTTTTATTGGCTCGCTTTTCCCTTTGATTAAAATAAAGGCTTTTGTTTTTCCAG
>JAUXAH010000555.1 GCA_030614945.1 Phycisphaerae bacterium | reverse complement strand
CGCCTCGATGGCCCAGCCCATATCGTACCGCCACATCATCGTGCCGTCCAGACGATACGCTTCGAGCTTATAGGTCGTGGTGCTGCGTTTCCAGTAGCCCGGACGCTGGTAAGGGTCGGTATTGAAATTGGGCTGCTTGATAACGTATTCATATACGCCGTCCCCGTCCAGGTCACCGATACCAACCTTCTGGAAATCGTAATTGCCCTTTAATGGGATGCTGATATAAGGTTTGGACTTACCGGCCAATCCAATAGGGACTTCACCCAACCGTACCCATTGCTTTGGCCACTTTTTCTTGCTGTAACCCTGAAGCGTATAAAAAAATGCTTTTTTCTCACCCTCTTTTTGAGGACTTTCATCCACAAAGTTGGTAGAACGATATGCCCTACCCTCGATTAGAGGTGTGAAACGTACATTGGAACGTGGACTAAGAGGTGAGCGTATGATTCGAAAAGTAATGTCTTCAGGGTCGGTTTCCAGCAAACGCCAGCTCAAAAATACCGAGCCGTCTTCACGCTCCAGCGCCACCAATCCTCGGCCCAATTTTTCCACACCTGACACAACGCCAGTAAAAGCAAAAAGTAACGAAAATCCAACCATCCAGCTAAACAATAATCGACATCTCATAATTCACACCTCCCTTTCAAATGGTCGTATCCCCTGGCTTCCAAATCGCCAATCTTACCGTCGGGCATCTTTATCTGCATTTTTTTAGTATCGACAATTTCACCAATTTGCGTAATCGGTATCTCCCCATCCCACTTCTCTAATAATTTCTGACACTCTTTTTCGCAAAGTGTAAAAAGCAATTCGAAATCTTCGCCGTCGTTTAACGCTGAACTCAGCGGCTCCTCACTTTTCTTAGCTTCGTCCGATATCGGAATCTGCTTTGCATCTATAATAGCCCCCACCCGGCTCGCTCGGCAGATTCGGTTCAAATCACTGCTGAGCCCATCGCTTATATCAATCATCGAATTTACCGTGACCATTTGAGCGATTTTTATTGCCTCTTTGACCCTCGGCTCAAATTTTAGATGTTTTCCGCCGCCTGCACCGCCCAGCCAACCGGTTACGCAGATACTGTCTCCAACTTTCGCACCCGACCGCTCAATGGGTTCATTCCCTGCTTTCCTACTGAGCATCGCCACACTTATTGCAAAGGGGCTATTATCACCCCACCTCGTAATATCACCGCCCACAAGCGCGCAGCCAAACTTCTCGCCCGCGATGGTAATCCCTGAATGAAGCTGCTTTAATTCCTCCTCGCCGAACCCTTTTGGCAGTGCAACAGATACAACCGCAGCAACCGGCACCGTTGCCATTGCTGCACAATCGCTAAGACTCACCGCCATAGCTTTATATCCCACTTGTTCTAAAGTCGCTTTTTGCAGGTCGAAGTGCACGCCGTCCAGCAGCATATCCGTGGTGACAAAAACGCACGTCTCGTCCCCCAACCGAATTTGCGCCATATCGTCACCAATACCGATGGGAAAATCCGCCGCAGCTAATTTACTTTTGCCGGCAAACCAGGC
>JAUXAH010000062.1 GCA_030614945.1 Phycisphaerae bacterium | reverse complement strand
TAGGCGGAGAAAAAACCAGACTAATCCTCGGGACAGACAATCCTCTCCTTGAAATAATCAAGGGTGAAATACTTAAAACTAAGGGCGGGTCTGTAGAACAGTGAGAATTTTCCCTTGCGGATTTGCTGTGTCGTCGCCTTCAGGCTGTACTACTCTGCGAAGTAGGCTACGAAGCGCGAGCTAACGCCGGAACCACATAAGGACCCTGAAGTATTTTCCAGAGGTCGGCAATAGTGTTCTTCGTCAAGCTAATCAAAATCCTGACTGGCATCTTTGTCATCTGGCTGATTTTTCACTCTTTGTATCAGCTCGTCAGAAAGAACACGACGGCACGTACGATAAAGCAAGGTGATACTAACCATACACGCAGAAAATTCGTCGAGTCTCACGTAGTAGAAAGGTCAAGCCGGACCGACGACGAAGCCCAATCTTGATCTTTTGTCTCCTCTGCCCTCCTGCCTCTCACAAGTCGTGGTGGTACTGATAAACCCGCTCTCAGCCCGAATCAGGCAGGATTTCGCGAACAATTACCGGCACGCCTAAACAAGCTCCAGGCAAGCCTAACCGGAAAATTGAGAGGTCTGCGCAGCAAGAAAGCCAGTCGCAAGAGACCGGCTTTGCTGGATTTAACGAAATAGCGGGGGCAGGATTCGAACCTGCGACCTCCGGGTTATGGGCCCGACGAGCTACCAGACTGCTCTACCCCGCGGTCATTTTTCGTATTTCGTGAAGCGTATCTCGTAGTAAAATAAAAAATAAAATAACACAAAAAGTATTTTTTATCAAGAGCGCCGAGGCGAAATTATAGATTTTCTCGAATCCCGGCGGCGATTGCCTCAATCTTACCGGCTTGATATTTATAAGAAGGCCAGCGGTCAAAGACACCATCGCCGGTATTGCGAGGTATTATATGAAAATGCAAATGCTCAACAAACTGGCCGGCGGCCCTGCCATTATTGCACAATACATTATAGCCGTCAGAACTCATTGCGGCGGCGACGGCTCTGGCGATTTTGCCGAGACGTGAACCGACCTGGCCTAAAAGTTCAGCCGGACAATCGTGTAATTTTTCAAAGTGCTGCCTGGGAATCACCAGAGTATGGCCATCACTTACGGGGCCAATATCCAAAAAAGCAAGAACGACTTCGTCTTCGTAAATCTTTGTAACCGGAATCTGTCCAGCTACCATCTTACAAAAGACACAATCATCCACACTCATTCTACGGTTATCCTCCAAAGGATAGGTTACTACTGCTGGTCGGCCTGGTCTTCCTGGCTGCTGCTTTCGGTAGTCTCTTCGGCTTCGGCAATCTCTTCGACTTCGACAGCTTTTTTGGCCTTTTTACGAGAGCCCTTTTTTGCAGCGGCTCTGCGTTCTTTTTTTAAGCCCTCGTCCTTGCCCACGAACTGCAGCAAGACGAGTTGGCCGTTATCACCCACCCTCCTTAAGGACAGACGGATAATTCTCGTATAACCGCCCGGCCTGTCAAGGTATCGTGGGCCAAGTTCGCTAAACAACTTTCCGATTATCGTGCCTTTCTTGACTGCTTTGCCGTCTTCATAACTGTAGATGACCCGATTGCCGAGCAGGGCAATGGCCCTGCGTCTGGCTGACAATGTGCCTTTCTTAGCCAGTGTAATCAACTTTTCGGCAAAGGCTTTTACCTCTTTGGCCTTTTCGATCGTCGTTGAAACCGTCTCGTGCTGGATGAGCGAAGCGACCAAATTTCTTCGCATAGCCAGACGATGTTCACGTGTTCGACTTAACCGGCGCCCTGCCACTCTATGACGCATACGCTTAAATTCCTCTTATCTGGTGCTACTGTGTGCAACTGTCATTAAACTAAACTATCGAAATTAATCATCTATATCCGTCATCCCTAAAGACAAACCTATATCGGCAAGCTTTCTTTTGACTTCCCGCAGAGAAGTTTTACCGAAGCTGCGAATTTTTAGCAAGTCAGCGTCTGTCATTTTCACTAACTGGCCGACCGTTTCCATTTTCACCGATTCAAGACAGTTATTCGCTCTTACCGACAACTCCAACTCCTGAATGGGGATTTTTAGTTTTTCGACTAATTCCTCATCAACCGCTTCTTCTTCCGGCACTTTTTTGACAATCTGAGCGGCAACGGTTTCTTCTCCAATCTCGAAATACTGTACGAACGGATTGATGTGCTTTCGCAATATCTTGGCGGCCTCTACCAGCGCCATTTCAGGGGTGATTGTTCCGTTGGTCCAAATCTCCAGAATCAGCTTGTCATAATTGGTCCGCTGGCCTACGCGTGTGTCTTCGGTTGTGTAGCGAACTCTCGTAACCGGCGAATATACGGCATCGAGCAGTACTCTTCCGATTTCCTGGTCGAATCTGTCAGCATCAGCGATTCGTTCGGAAGCCGGCAGATAACCACGGCCGTTCTCAACTACCATTTCCATTTCAAATTTTACATTTTCAGTCAAAGTGGCCAACACCATATCTTTGTTTATGACTTCTATGGCCGGGTCTGCAACTATATCGGCTGCAGTTATAGCCCCGGCTTTTTTTGCCGAAACCTTCATTGTCTTCGGGCCCTGGCCGTGAAGCCGAATGACAAGATTCTTAACATTCAAAACGATACCGGTGGTATCCTCCATCACCCCACTTATCGAGGAAAATTCATGGTCAACGTTTGCTATTTTGATGGATGTTACGGCACTACCTTCCAAAGAGGAAAGCAATACGCGTCTTAAGCTGTTACCGATAGTAGTGCCGAAACCACGCTCGAAAGGCTCGATAAAAAACCGGCTATATTTATCGTTCGATACCGTCGTGTCTTGTTCAACACAAGTCGGCAACTCCAAACCACGCCATGTAACTCGCATATAGGCCTCCCAAATAGGTAAAAACTTAAAGCCAAAATCGAAAAAACATAATTAAAAATTCAAAACTTTTAAATTTTACGCTGTGGTTTTAGATTTTTCGTTTTATGTTTTTAGTTTTCTACTATCTCGAACAGAACTCTACAACCAACTGCTCCTCGACAGGAATCTGAACGTCATCTCGGATTGGCAAAGCAACAATGACAGCTTCGGGTTTTTCACGGTCCAATTGCAACCAACTTTGTGTGGTAAAATTCGGGTTGCTTTCCAACTGCTGCTTTACTTCTTTGACGCTTTTTTCAGAACCTTTGACTGCTAATCTGTCACCGACTTTTGTAGTATAACCGCTGATATCGACCTTGCGTCCATTTACATAAATATGGCCGTGAGTAATCAGCTGTCTTGCGGCCTTGCGCGACGGCACAAAATTCAACTTATATACCACATTATCCAAACGTCTCTCCAGCAATTGCAGGAGGGTCTCGCCGGTATTTCCCTTTATCCGCTCGGCTTTGTGAAAATACTTCATAAACTGCCGCTCAAACAGTCCATAGTATCTCTTGACTTTTTGCTTTTCCCGCAGGCGAACAGCGTATTCACTTGCCCTGCTTCTGCGCCAACCGTGCATACCTGGCGCCAAATTACGCTGTTTTTTCTCGACCGGACACTTAGCCGTCTCACATCTAATGCCCTTGAGCATCAGCTTCATTCCTTCACGACGGCAATACTTACAAGATGGACCAAGATAACGTCCCATCCTTTATCTCCAGAATAAACGCAAATACCATCAAAAAATCAAAAAATAAAAAGCAAAATGCAAAATGACAAATCAAAATTCAAAAAGAAGAAGAAAATATTCATGTTTTAGTATTTTTGATTTTTGCATTGTAATTTTAATATTTAATTTTTAACTTTTGATTTTTTCTACACACGTCTTCGCTTCGGCGGTCTACAACCATCATGCGGTAGAGGCGTGACATCTTCTATCGAGGCGATGCGCAATCCCACCTGCTGCAGGGCTGAGATGGCAGATTCACGACCCGAACCGGGTCCTTTAACCCTGATTTCGACCTCACGCACGCCATTACGCACAGCGGTATTGGCACAGCGTTGTGCAGCCTGTTGAGCAGCAAAAGGCGTGCTTTTGCGAGAGCCCTTGAAGCCGACACAGCCCGTTGAACCGGAGCAAATCGTATCACCATTTAAATCCGTAATCGTAATCAACGTGTTGTTGAATGTCGCTTTTATGTGCACAATAGCCTTGGCGACATTCCTTCTAACTTTTCGTCTTGCACTTTTTGCCATTATTTTTCTCGTATTTCGTATATCGTGCTGCTTATTTCAGCAATCAATTATCAATTTGTTTTAGCGTTTTTCCTTTACGCCCTTCTTGCCTGCCACCGTCTTTCTTGGGCCTTTTCGAGTGCGTGCATTGCTTTGAGTACACTGACCCCGAACGGGCAAACCCCTTCTGTGGCGAATGCCTCTGTAACAGTTTATATCGCGCAACCGACTGATATTTTGAGCTACCTGTCTGCGAAGCTGTCCTCCCACGATGTAATTGCGGTCGATAGTCTGTGTTATGCGGCTAAGCTCATCTTCGGAGAGTTTGCCGGCCTTTGTGCTTTTTTCGATTCCGGCTTCTTTCAAAATCTGTTCCGAGGTATATCTACCTATACCACCAATACCGGTCAATGAAATCCATATGGATTTGTCATTAGGAATATCAACACCAACTATACGCGGCATATCAGCTCCTTCTCGTATCCGGCTTCACGCTTCACGACAAAATCAACCCTGGCGCTGTTTGTGTCGCGGGTTTGTACAAATCACCCGCACGACACCTTTGCGACGAACAATCTTGCAATTCTCACATATACGTTTTACAGAACTTCTAACCTTCATTTTTCATACCTACCGACTTTCCATACGGCACACGAGACACGACTAATGCCGGAGAATTATTCGGCCTCTATTCAAATCATAAGGAGACATTTCAACCACAACCGTATCGCCCGGCAAAATTCGAATAAAATTCATTCGCATTTTGCCCGAAACATGCGCCAAAACCTTGTGGCCGTTTTCTAATTCCACTCTAAACATTGCATTCGGCAAAGCATCGACCACCTTGGCTTGCAATCTTATTGTGTCCTTCTTTGGCATTTTTCGTGTCTCGTGTTTCGTTCGGAATACGATTCAGCGTCTTTTTGCCGTCAACACCTCACAACCATTTTTCACTATCGCAATTGTATGTTCAAAATGAGCCGAGCATTTACCATCTTTTGTTACGACTGTCCAGCCGTTTTTCAGTGTCCGCACGGCACTGGTGCCGGCGTTAATCATCGGCTCAACTGCCAAAACCATTCCCTCGGTCAAAACAATGTCATTGGCCAGCAAATCGTCGCTGACAAAGTTGGGCAGTCTCGGCTCTTCGTGCATTTTTCTGCCAATCCCGTGTCCAACAAAGTCTTTTACTACCGAAAAGCCGGCTGATTCAGCGTAATGCTGCATTTGTGCAGCAACCTGGCTCCACTTAACAGCCGGCGCAACCTTCGCTATTGCTATGTCGAGAACGTGCCTTGTTACGTCCATAAGTTTGCGTTTATGCTCAGAAATTTTACCTATAGCAATCGTAACAGCAGCATCTCCACAATAGCCGTCAAGTTTGACGCCAAAATCAATGCTCAGGATCTCGCCGCCCTCGAGCTTTGTATTCCCTGAAGGAATCCCATGAACGACCTGCTCATTTATCGAGGCGCAAATTGCACCCGGAAACGGCATTTTAGCATATGGGCCGCGGACACCCTTAAACAGAGCCGCTGCTCCGGCATCAGCAGTCATTTGCGAGGCCACGGCATCCAACTGGGCGGTACTTACTCCCGGCTCGGCAATCTCTTGCAATTTTGAAAGAACGTCGGCTACAACTGCACCCGCTTTACGAATTAACTCAATTTCCCTTCGGCTGCAAAGCGTTATAGCCATTTAATTTCGTATCTCGTATTTCGCTTCACACTCTTCACGTTTTGACGAGGGCGTCCAGCTTCTCGAATACTAAAACGCTTACCTCGTCGGCATCTTTGTTAGCATCGATGTCATAAACCGCGCTGTTGTTGCTATTTCTATAGTAATCCACCACCGGCTCTGTCTGCTGGTGATAGGTCTTAAGCCGATTCGCCACTACCTCAGGGCTGTCATCCGGCCGCTGGATGAGCCTGGCGCCATCGTTGTCACATATTTCTTCGACTTTTGGCTTCAGGTTTTCAATGTGGTAAACCGCACCGCATTGAGGACAGCTTCTTCTTCCGGTCATTCGCTCAGCTACTATCCGGTCATCTATCTTCAGGTTCAAAACAGCGTCTATTTTTTTGTTGGTCGAAGCCAACGATTTATCAAGTTCGGCGGCCTGATTAACGGTTCTGGGAAAACCATCGAGTATAAAACCAGCCTCAGGTGCCTTTTTTATTGCGCCGGCCATCATTTCAACTATTATTTCGTCGGGCACAAGTGCACCCGAGTCCATATAGCTCTGGGCCTTTTTCCCCAGCTCGGTGCCTGCTGCTCTTTCCTGTCGTAAGATATCTCCGCTGGACAGATGGAGCAGACCATATCCGGCAACAATATGCTTGCACTGGGTTCCTTTGCCCGCACCAGGTGCGCCCAACAAAACTATCCTCATCTATAAGCTCCTTTTATCCTGCCGGCTCCACTGAAACCCTCATAGCTGCGCATCAAGAGGTTGGCCTCAATTTTCTGAACGAGGTCCAGCGAGACACTGACAACTATCAATAAACCGGTGCCGCCCAAAAACATTGCCACTGCCCAATCAATTCCCAACAAAATATTAATAACGGTGGGCACGATGGCGATTATGGCCAGAAATGACGCTCCGAAATAGGTGATTCTGGTCATCACGGTTTCGAGGTAATCAGCGGTTCTGCGTCCTGGCCGAAGGCCGGGGATGAAGCTTCCGGAATCCCGCAAATTTTTGGCCATCTCTTTCGGCTGGAACTGCACCGTTGTCCAGAAATAAGCGAACAGAAATATCAATAACATATACAAAACGTTGTATGTATAAGCGCTACCGGGTGTCAAGGCATTCTGCAAATCCACAAGAAACGCTGAACCTCTGAACCTCTCTATGTTTATCAACTGGCTAATTATCAGCGGCGGGAACATCATAAAGGCCGATGCGAAGATTATCGGCATCACTCCGCCGTGATTGACACGAAGCGGCAAATAATGTCTTTGGCCGCCATAAACCCTGCGGCCTCGCATCTGTTTTGCCTGCTGAATCGGTATTCGGCGCTGGCCCTGCGTTATCAGTATGGCACCGGCAACAACGAATACGAACGCTGCTATCAGGAACAATATCTGTGCCGGGCCTACGGTTCCTGTCGGTGCATCGAATCTAAAGTCAACCCTCTCGGCGAGCCTGTCAATTGCCCAGGGCATTCGAGATAGAATGCCGGCCATAATTATCAAACTGATTCCATTGCCTATGCCGTATTCATCTATCTGCTCACCGAGCCACATCAAGAAGACAGTTCCGGCCGTCATACCAACAACCCCCATTATCAATGCCTGGTAGTACACATCGGCATCGAATGCCCCCGGCACGACGAAACTGAGATACTTAATAGCCATCATAGACTGAATGATACATATCAGTACCGTCAAGTATCGTGTGTACTCCTGTATCTTTTTATGGCCGGTCTGGCCTTCCTGACGTAACTTCTTCAAAGCGGGAATGACCTCGCCCAGCAACATAAGGATAATCGATGCGGTAATATAGGGCATAATTCCCAGGCCAAACAAGCTGCTTTTACTCAGAGTTCCACCGCTGAACATTTGCATCATTTCAACCGCTCTACCAATTGGAGTATCTGTTTGGCCACCGGCTTGTTGAGCGTTAAGGGTGTCAGCTATCTTCTTATGGTTAAAATAGGGAATGGGGATATGGAAACCAACCCTGTATATTATCAGCAGCGCCACAGTAAAAAGAATCTTGTTGCGCAGGTCCGGGATTCTGAATATGTTAAATACTGTCCCAAGCATTTCTATATTTTCCGATAGTGTTTCACTTTGCAATAATTAAATCGGCTATTTTATCACTTTTGCCGTGCCACCGCAGCCTATAATCTTCTGCTCTGCAGTTTTGCTAAATTTATGCGCTGCCACCTCCAACTTCCTTGTCAGCTCGCCATTACCAAGAATCTTAACTTTACTTTTGCAGCTGAGAATCAGTCCTGCATCGGATAATTGTTCTACACCAACGGCAGCACCTTCGTCAAATCTTTCCAATTGTGATATGTTAACAATTTGGTATCGTGTTGCGAACTTATAATTACTAAAGCCGCGTTTTGGCAGTCTGCGAAATAAAGGCATCTGGCCACCTTCATAAAGCGACACGGAAGTCGAGCCGGCCCTGCTGGCACTACCTTTGTGGCCTCGACCACAGGTTTTGCCTCGGCCGGTGCCGGTGCCTCTACCAACACGCCGCCGAGCTTTATGTTTACCTGCGATAGAAGTTATTTCATAATTCAACATTAAATTATCACCACCTTTTCATCGCTTCAACTTCTACGCCGCGAAGAGATTCAACCGCTTCTTTGCTGCGTAATCTCAACAACCCATCCAACGTAGCTTTGACAACATTTTTAGCAGAGGAGCTTCCGTAAACTTTTGTAAGGACATCCTGCACACCGGACAATTCGAGTACTGCTCGAGCGCTGGAGCCGGCGATAACTCCGGTGCCGGGGCTGGCCGGAACCAATGTTATCTTCGTAGCTCTGTATTTGCCGTTGACCTGGTATGGAATCGTTCGGCCAACCAAAGCTATTTTGTGCAAAGTTTTTTTTGCATCTTTCATCGCTTTCTCAACCGCCAGTGGGACTTCCTTGGCCTTACCATAACCAATACCCACCGTGCCTTCACGGTCACCAATCACAACCAATGCCGCAAAGCTGAAGCGGCGGCCTCCCTTGACGACCTTGGAACAGCGAAATATCTTTACGACCGTATCTTCCAACGGCCGTTCTTCCTGGTCAGACAGTTTAACCCCGTTAGAAGTCTGCGCCGATGGTGCGCCACTTCCCTCTGAGGTCCTACTTCTAACAGGTTTAACCTGTTCTGCTGCCAATTTTTCCTCCAAACTCTGTCGCTTTTTTAAAAAAACAGCCCAGTCTTTCTTGCCGCTTCAGCAAGAGCCTTAACTCTGCCATGAAACTTATAGCGGTTTCTATCAAAGCAAACGCACTTAATACCGAC
>JAUXAH010000545.1 GCA_030614945.1 Phycisphaerae bacterium | reverse complement strand
TACATTGGACGTCGCTCGCTATCTGCGTGAGCTGTTCGTTCCAGGCGTTCTTCGTTTCATTCCGAGGTCAAAGGCGGAAGCGGACCCCGCCTATAAGCAGGTCATTCCCTACGTGATTATGAGTTATGACGGCAAGTACCTCACCTACATCCGAGGCAGGCGGGCCGGGGAGACGCGGCTTGTCGGGAACAGGTCTATCGGCATAGGAGGCCATATAAACCCCGTCGATAATGAAATACCCTTGTTCGATACGGGCTTCCGCGAGATGTACTTCACCGCCGTTGAGCGAGAAGTAGCCGAGGAGGTTTCCGTAGAAGCGAACCACACTGACAGCATTGTTGCTCTACTCAATGACGATTCCAACGAGGTCGGAAGTGTGCACCTCGGAATAGTCCACTACTGGATTTTGGATGCACCAAAGGTCAGCAAGCGAGAACAGATGATAACCCAGATGGCCTTTATGAGCCCTGCTGAACTGCAAGAGGTGCGGGATACTATGGAGACATGGTCGCAATTGTGCCTTGACAGCCTCGGCGAAATGGCGAATAAGAACATAATGTGACCAGTGGCTCGCGGCGGCCTTTCGGTCGTAAGCGACGGCTGCTTGAGCATTCTTGAGATTGGGTTTGATTGGGTTTGTATCTCGTATCTCGTATTGCGTATTGCGTATCGCGCTGGGGGATTGGGTTTGTTTTGCATGATCGTTCATTGTTCGTTGTTCGTTGTCATAATCCTTTGTTATAAGTGAGTTTACATTCATTTTGGCTTTTCGGAAATTGGCTTTGATTGGGTTTGAATTGGGTTTGTTTTGGGTTTGTTTTTTTGGACTGCGAAATCATCTTTTTTTCTGTAATCCTTTGTTATAAGTGAGTTTACATTCATTTGCAATCCGCCTACGGCGGACAAGATTGGGTTTGTTTTGCATAAAAAGAGCTGATTTGTAGAGCGTTCCGCCTGAGGCGGACAAGTCCTCGACAGATGTAGAGGACAATTTCGTGAAGCGTGAAGCGTATAGCGTATAGCGTATAGCGTATAGCGTGTAGCGTATAGCGTGTAGCGTATAGCGTATAGCGTGTAGCGTATTGCGTATTACGTGGTACATAGTTAGTGGTTAACTCCGTTCCGTCCAAAGGCCGGACTTTCAGCGCAACAGATGCCGAATCCCGTTCCGTCTAAGGAAGGCCGGATCTTTGACTTCGATATTGGTTCATTGGTTAAATCCGTCAAAAGGCGCCGGACTCCCTCTATAAAAGGACGAACCTGCGCGTTTGAGTCGAAAAATGCTGGTTTTTTGACAGGTTTGACAGGGCTAAGTCCTTACCCATAAACGAATAAAAAAATTTTTAGAAAAATCTAAATTTTCTAAAAACTACCCGCGTTTTTGATTGAAATCTGCAGATTTGTCATTTTTTTTGTTGACATTCTTATGTCTGGCTGGTATTATTAATTTACTACAAGCCCTTCCATAGCGGCTCTTCGGGTGTGGGGCCCATATTATGGGAGGGCTTTTTTTCTAAAGAAGCGATTGCCTATAAATTTTCATTCGCTGATTCCGGAGCATTTGAGCGGCCTTGCCTCCAGACGCCA